>NZ_LKHP01000053.1 GCF_001440545.1 Caloramator mitchellensis | reverse complement strand
TGAAGAAAAAGGAAGAGAAGAAGGAATAGAAATTGGAATGCAGAAAGGTAAAATAGAAGGGAAAAGAGAAGTTGCTGAAAGAATGTTAAGAAAAGGGTTAGATGTTTCAACAGTTGCAGAATTATCTGATCTTTCAATTGAAGAGGTTGAAAATATAAAAAAGAACTTAATACATTAAAAATAAACACCCTAACTCAAGAGGAATCGGTTTAATACTGCTTCCTCTATTTTCATTATCTAAGTAAGCTTCAAATTCTACCCACTTAAAATGAAGAAATACAATGGGTTCAACTAAAAGAAAATCCCCTTAGTATATCTAACACCATGGTAGTGTAAAAACAGGCAATGCAGAAGTAGTGGTTTCATAAGTATTTAATGCAGAATTTTTCTCAGTTGCACTTCCAAAATAAAGTTATGGCAAAGCAATAAATTTTCATTTAACTAAAAGGAAAAGCTGATGAACATACTTAAGAATGGAAGGCTTGAGTTAAGCAACAATTTGAATACTTGAAATATTGGTAG
>NZ_LKHP01000052.1 GCF_001440545.1 Caloramator mitchellensis | reverse complement strand
AAAAGAAGAAGGAATAGAAATTGGAATGCAGAAAGGTAAAATTGAAGTCGCTGAAAGAATGTTAAGAAAAGGGTTGGATGTTTCTACAGTTGCAGAATTATCTGATCTTTCAATTGAAGAAGTGGAAAATATAAAAAAGAACTTAATACATTAAAAATAAACACCCTAACTCAAGAGGAAACGGTTTAATACTGCTTCCTCTTTTTCATTATCAAAGTAAGCTTCAAATTTTACCACTAATAATGAAGAAATACAATGGGTCCAACTGAAAGAAAATCCCTTTAGTATATCTAACACCATGGTAGTGTAAAAACAGGCAATGCAGAAGTAGTGGTTTCATAAGTATTTAATGCAGAACTTTTCACTTCAGCTGCACTTCCAAAATAAAGTTGAATACTTGAAATATTTATTTGAAACTATGCCAAACGTTGCCAAGCTGAAGTAAAAGGTCGCATTAAAATTCGGATTTTTTATAAAGGTGGTCCAGTTTTGGCACTTACATATAAAACACAATCAACTAAACATAGTAGCAAAAAT
>NZ_LKHP01000051.1 GCF_001440545.1 Caloramator mitchellensis | reverse complement strand
AATGTTGCTTGGATTGCTTCTTTTATCCCAGATAATCCATCAACCGAGAATATCAATACATCTTCTACACCTCGGTTCTTTAGCTCATTTAATACACCAAGCCAGAATCTTGATGTTTCATTTTCGCCTATCCATATCCCTAATATATCTTTGGTGCCTTCTATTGTAACACCGAGGACTACATAGGCAGCTTTATTGATAATATGATTTTCAGTCCTTACCTTGTAATGTATTGCATCCATAAAAATGAAGGGATAAATCTTTTCAAGTGGTCTTGACTGCCACTCTTTTATTTCTGGGATTATTCTATCAGTTATTTTACTTACCATTTCAGCGGAAACTTCAATGCCATATAAATCTTTTATTTGTTCGTGTATATCTCTTGTTGACATACCTCTTGAATAAAGAGAAATAATTTTCTCTTCAATGCCTGATATATCTCTCTTATGTTTCGGGACGATTATTGGTTCAAATTCTCCATCTCTATCTCTTGGTATGTTAAGTTCCATTTCACCAAATTGTGTTTTTACTGTTTTTGAAGAATATCCATTCCTTGAATTGGAAATGTCCTTATCTTTTTTCTCATACTTTTCATATCCTAAATTAG
>NZ_LKHP01000050.1 GCF_001440545.1 Caloramator mitchellensis | reverse complement strand
TTACAGCATATGAAGAATGAAACAGATAATGCTACTAATAAAGCTAATACAGGTAAAAAGGAAATGGACAAGTTAGTGAAGTCTATAGATGAGATAAGAAGAGCATTTGAAGCTGTAGTGAATAAAGTGAACAACCTAACAAGCTCAGTTAAAGAGATAAGCAATATAACAAGCGTTATAAATGCTATATCAGAGCAAACAAATCTATTAGCGTTAAATGCAGCAATTGAGGCAGCAAGGGCAGGAGAAGCAGGAAGAGGATTTGCTGTCGTTGCAGATGAAGTTAGAAAGCTTGCAGAGGAATCTAAAAAATCAACAAATGAGATAAATGAATTAGTAAATTCAATACAGTTAGATACAGAAGAAGTAATAAAGACATCAAATGAGGTTGAGGAGTTTATAAAGGAACAAACAAATTCAGTTGAAACAACAGTTGAATCCTTTGGGGAGATATTAGAATCAGTTGAAAAGATAGCACCTCTTATGGACAGAACATACAAGGGTATGGATGAGATGGTGAAATCTAAAGATGAGGTTCTATCAAAGGTAGAAGGAGTAAGTGCAATAACACAGGAAACGAGTGCAGCATCTGAGGAAGTAGCAGCATCATCGGAGGAACTTTCTGCATCATCAGAAGAAGTGGCATCTACTGCACAAAATTTAAGCGCGATGGC
>NZ_LKHP01000049.1 GCF_001440545.1 Caloramator mitchellensis | reverse complement strand
CAGCAATTTGTTCAATAAATTGTTGCTTGTTTATATCTCCCTTTGCAAAGCTTTCATATATTGGAGCTATTGTTCCCATTCCAAATCCATCTGGCATATCGTTTTGTAACCATGTATATGCCTTGCCCTTTGCTAACCATTCAGTAACATTTGCTGAAAGAGGTGCATCTGGTTTTAATGTTACGTTCTTAAATGCTGGAACCATCTTTGCTTCGTTTACCATATAGTTGTGTCCTGCTTCCTTTGTTGCCATGTAGTTTAAGAATGCCCTTGCTGCTTCCTTATTCTTGCTGTCCTTGTTTATTACATAGTATGATGGTGCTCCTATAAATATTGAATCCATAGTTCCCTTAACTGATGCGTGTGGTGCAAATCCCATCTTGAAGTTAACTCCATTTTGAATAAGCCATGGGTCTATCCAGTTTCCTTGATGTATAAACACTGCTTTTCCTGTTGCAAATTGTCCAACCTGTGCATCATAGTTTCCTGTCAATAGAACTGTCTTGTCTGCATACTTGAATAATAATTCTACCCAGTCAGCATATTCTGTTAATCTTTGCATGTCTGGTTCGCCATTTAATAGCTTGTTTAATACTGTTCTATCTCCGTATGGTAGTCCAGCTGATAGATAACCGTTGAAGTTGTGAAGTCCTGTTACCCATCTCATATCTGGACC
>NZ_LKHP01000048.1 GCF_001440545.1 Caloramator mitchellensis | reverse complement strand
CCCGAAAGCTGAAATTCAAAGATGTATAATTCATCAGCTTAGAAATTGTTTCAAATATGTTTCGTATAAGCATCTTAAAGAATTTAGCAGAGATTTTAAAGCTGTATACCAAGCAGCAAGTGAAGAAATTGCAAGAGATAAATTTGAAGGTTTAAGAAAGAAATGGGAAAGTGAATACCCATTTGCAATAAAGAGCTGGGACAATAACTGGGATATTCTAAGTCCGTTTTACAAATACCCTGAAGAAGTAAGAAAAATAATGTATACAACAAATATCATAGAAGGTTTTCATAGACAATTAAGAAAAGTAACAAAATCAAAGGCTATATTTCCAAGCGATGAATCATTAGAAAAGATGCTTTTCTTAGTATCCAAGAATATAATGAAAAAATGGACACTTAGATATAGAAATTGGGATATGGTATTAAATCAATTAATGATAATGTATCCAGAAAGAGTGGAGAAATTTATTAAATAGAACCTCGCCGCAAAAAAATTTTTAAGTATAAACCTTAGTCGACCAAGGTCTCCAAAGGTTTATACTTAAAAAACTCAAACTACCCCTAATTACATAGTTTAACCAAAATTATTCAATTTCATGCATAAAAACTTTGAAAAATGTAAATAATAATAATGTGTTTCTAAATTCACAGAAAAAATTCTTGCCAAGAAAGAACGTAAATCAATACAAATACACAAAATTTTTTACA
>NZ_LKHP01000047.1 GCF_001440545.1 Caloramator mitchellensis | reverse complement strand
AGTAGCTCAGTTGGTTAGAGTGCCGGCCTGTCACGCCGGAGGTCGAGGGTTCGAGCCCCTTCTGGGTCGCCATATTTGCCGGCTTAGCTCAATCGGTAGAGCAACTGACTTGTAATCAGTAGGTTGTAGGTTCAAGTCCTATAGCCGGCTCCATAAAAAGCTCCAGCATTTAATGCTGGAGCTTTTTTGTGCCAAAAATCACATATTTTCACTTCGAATGCTGTTATACTGATAGTAGTTAAAATTTTCTTATAAGGATAAGGAGGCTTCGAGTCATGACAAATATTAACAATTTAGAAAGACAGCATGCGGAGATAAGAGAATTGATTACTAATATTAGTAGGTCTGTTGATTATAAACCGTTAGAAGAGAATATTGATATTATAGTAAAATATATAAATACACTGGCAGGAAAAATAACAATTCATATGAACACAGAGGACAATTTTTTATATCCCGCCCTACTAAATAGTAATAACGAACAAATTAGAATTATTGCTAAAGAATATAAACAAGAAATGGGTAATATAAGTAACTTATTTAATTTATATAAAAACAAATTTAATACTAAGAGTAAAATATTAAACAATATTGAAACTTTCTCAAAAGAAACTATAGATATTTTAAGTTTACTTCAGAAAAGAATAGAAAAAGAAGATAAAAATTTATATCCTAAGATAAAAGAATAATGAAAGCAGGGGTAAGTAGGTAG
>NZ_LKHP01000046.1 GCF_001440545.1 Caloramator mitchellensis | reverse complement strand
ACCGCCGTCATTATAAGGTCCCACTTCTTAACAAAGGAACCCGCAAAGGCTGCTATCGCAAGAGGTATCGTCTGTATGTTTTGTCCAACTCCAAGAACAAGCGATGGAAGTAGGAAATCGTTCCATATCCATATCGCATTTAGTATCGATATCGTTACAAATATAGGCTTTAATATTGGCATAATTATCAGGAAAAATATCTGTGGCTTTGAACAGCCGTCAATCCATGCTGCTTCTTCTAATTCCTTTGGTATCGTCTTTATAAATCCATGGAACATAAATACAGCAAGCGGTGCTCCAAACCCTATATACGCAAATATCATTCCATGGTATGTTCTTAGCATTGGAAGTCCTATTGCTTCATTTATCATTCTAAAGAAGGAGACAAGTGGAAACATTACTACCTGAAAGGGTATTATTAAACCGCTTACAAACAGCAAAAATATAAATGTTGATGATTTTGATTTTCTTCTAACTAAAGCCCATGCTGCCATAGCTGAAAAAACCGAAATAGTTATAAGCGACAGCACCGTTATTATCACCGATGTATATACGCTCTTTGCATATCTTATGCTTGGGCTGGTCCATATCGTCTTTATATTTACAAGTAGCTGTGACCACTTTTGTGGAAATGCAATCGGGTCGGTTATTATTTCTAATGATGCCTTTGCTGAGTTTATCACTACTATGAAAAATGGAAATATTGTCATTAAAAATAACACTATTGTTATTATCTGCAGCAATATTTCTGTTATTCTTTTCTTG
>NZ_LKHP01000045.1 GCF_001440545.1 Caloramator mitchellensis | reverse complement strand
GTATAGATTTTTAAACTCTTCAAAATTTAACTGGAGAAAATATTTGTTACTCCTATCCTCATCAATTATAAAAAATACTTTAACACCATTAACTTCTGATGAAAGAGTAAATGTGCTTATTGTAGATGATTCAATGTATAGTAGAAATAGGAGTAAATCTGTAGAACTTCTTGCAAAAGTCTTTGACCATGTTCAAAGAAAGTATTTAAAAGGCTTTCGCCTATTAAATCTTGGATGGTCAGATGGAAACACATTTTTACCAGTTGCTTTTTCTTTGCTTTCTTCTGAAAATGAAGAAAACAGGCTTTGTAGTGTAAATGACTCTATTGATAAGAGAACCAATGGATATAAACTACGTAAAGAAGCTGTGAAAAAATCACCTACCGTTATGATTGACATGATTGCTCAAGCTATACAACACGGTATTCCAGCATCTTATGTTTTATTTAATAGTTGGTTTACTTATCCTCAAACTCTTATAAAAATAGTTCAACTTAAATTGCATACTATATCTATAGTTAAATCAATGTATAGAGTATATTACAACTATAATGGTAAATATTTTAACCTAAAGGATTTATATGCTTCTTTAAAGAAGAAACGTGGTAAGGCTAAAATACTATCTTCCGTTATTGTAGGTATTGGCTCTGATGAAAATGGTAATGAAGTCAAAGCTAAAATTGTATTTGTAAGAAGCCGTAATTGGCTTGCTCTAATCTCAACTGATATAACACTGAATGATGATGAAATCATAAGAATCTATGGTAAGCGCTGGGATATTGAGGTTTTCTTTAAAAGGTAT
>NZ_LKHP01000044.1 GCF_001440545.1 Caloramator mitchellensis | reverse complement strand
AAACAAATACTGTTAAAATAAAGATAAGGAAGTAGGAGGGGTAGTATGCCTAAGAAAAGAAAAATAAATAAACAAGAATACAAAGACAATTTCATAGTTCAAGACATGCAAAAAGAATTAGACCTAATACCACCTAAAATGGACTTTGTGTTTAAATATATCTTTGGAAGTGAACAGCATAAAAGAGCATTAGTTTCATTCCTAAGTGCAGTTCTAAGATTGCCTAAGGAAGAATTAGAAGGACTAGAGATACTAAACAATGAACTCATTAAAAGTCATAAGAAAGACAAAAAGGGAGTCTTAGATGTAAGGGTAAAAACAAAAGATGGAAAAGAAATAGACATAGAAGTTCAAATAATAGACAGCGGCTATATGGCAGAGAGAACACTCTTTTACTGGAGCAAGATGTATACACAACAATTAGAATCAGGCTTAGATTACACTCATTTAAAAAAATGCATAACAATAAATATAGTAGACTTTGATGTGACACCACTTAAAAAACTAAGCTCAGTCTACCACATATTTGAGGATGAAACAAAATTTAAACTGACAGATGTTCTCGAAATACATTTCCTTGAGCTAAAGAAACTTTACAATCCAGAAGTTCCTAAGAATGAAAACGATCCTTTGGTAATGTGGATGGAATTCATAGATGGAAAGAGGGAGGTGATTGATGTGCTATCTAAAAAGAATGATGACATCAACTACGCATACGACCTTCTAAAGATAATAAGCAAGGATAAGAAAGCTAGAATGGAATACGAAGCAAGATTAGCTGCATTGAGGGATGAAATGACAAGGCTGCATGTGGC
>NZ_LKHP01000043.1 GCF_001440545.1 Caloramator mitchellensis | reverse complement strand
AAAAATTTCCGTATACACTAACCATCAATTCTTTGATAAAATAAATCCAGTAGAGTAATCTATAAAGCCTTCTACTGGATATTTTAGTCTCTCATTTAATGAATATTTTTGTTTTAAAGTTTTAATTCTTTAGGCAGCTCTTTAGACCAAGGCATGTATTTTAATAGTGTAGCTTTATCTTTCTTTTCCAAATTACAAAGCACATCCATTAGATAAGTTAAATACTTTTCAACATTTAAATCATTTGCTTTTGCCGTTTCTGCTATGCTATAGATAATTGCACTTGCCTTTGCTCCTTTAGCTGTATTACATAAAAGCCAATTTTTTCTTCCTAAAACGAAAGGCTTTATTGCTCTCTCGGCTCCATTATTATCAATTTCTAAAGAGCCATCTGTCAAAAAGATTCTGAACTCTGGCAATAACTTTCGGCTATATTCAAGAGCCTGTCCTAAAGGACTTCTTGGAAGAGCATTTTTTATTTCTATGTCAACATACTTTATGAACTCTTCAATGATAGGTGCAGATTTTTCAAGCCTTATTTCATAACGCTTTTTATAAAAATCATCACTGTCTTTATATTTTTCTTTGAGCTCTTTTTCAATTTTGTAAAGATGCTCGCAAAAATTAAACCCTATAACAGCTCTGGAATTTAATAGGGCTTCACCTTCTAACTTTGAAACTATATCATAATACTTTCGCCTTATATGTGCAAGGCAATAAATGTGCTTCACATTTTCTACTGAGTTATAGCCTTGATATCCATCTGTCTGAAGCACTCCAGTAAATCCTTTTAGGAATTCTTTTGGACATGTGCTGGACCTAGTTCTTTGATAGTCATATAAAATAATGGGATTTTCAGACTCTCCGGTCCTATAAAGCCACAT
>NZ_LKHP01000042.1 GCF_001440545.1 Caloramator mitchellensis | reverse complement strand
CTGACCATTACATTTCCACCTCGCTCTTCTTATTATAATATACCTGTGCTATTGATATTACCGACAATACAAGGAAGAATATAATTGCCCTTGCCTGCCCTTCCGCCATCCTGTTGTATTTAAAGGCTACATTGTATATGTGCATTGCAAGTAGTTCCGTTGAATTTACAACCTGCCCCTTATACATATCGGTAGGCCCGCCATTTGTCAGGGCAACTATTATATCATACTGCTTAAATGAATTTACAAGCGTTAAGAAGGTCGTTATTGTAAAGGCATGAGCTATCATAGGGATTGTTATTGCCTTTAATCTTTGCCAGAAGTTTGCTCCGTCTATTGCCGCAGCCTCTAAAAGTTCCTGTGGAACATTGAGCAATGCTGCTACATAAATCATCATTATATACCCAGCATATTGCCATGTGAATGCTAATACTAATCCGAATAAAGTTAAATCAGGGTTTGACAATATAAGCAGGTTTTGAAGTTTCTCTATCCCAAGCAATCCTCCAATCGCAGGTATTACGCTTTTAAATATGAACTGCCAGATATATCCTAATACAAGCCCACCTATTAAGTTTGGAACAAAGAAGCCTGCTCTGTAAAAGTTTCTAAATCTTATATCCCTTGTGACCAAAACTGCAAATGTTAGTGCAACTATATTTATCGATACTACGCTCAATAGAGTGAATAGAAATGTTCTGATAAAAGAATATCTGATTGCAATGTCTGAAAACATAGCCTTATAATTTTTAAATCCCACCCATTTAGGTTTTAATCCTGCAACTGCTGTCCAGTCTGTCATTGAATAATATATTCCCATAAAGAAGGGTATTATTACTACCATTACAAATGCAAAAAGGGCAGGTGCAACAAACAGCCAGAACACTGCATTATCATTCAATCGCTTCTTCATAATCTCTCCCCTTTTACTTATTAAATGAAGGGGCTGCATGAATTTCCAGCCCCTTAATTGTTACTTCTTTATCTCTTTTATCTTTT
>NZ_LKHP01000041.1 GCF_001440545.1 Caloramator mitchellensis | reverse complement strand
TTGACCATTACATTTCCACCTCGCTCTTCTTGTTATAATACACCTGTGCTATTGATATTACCGACAATACAAGGAAGAATATAATTGCCCTTGCCTGTCCTTCCGCCATCCTGTTGTATTTAAAGGCTACATTGTATATGTGCATTGCAAGTAGTTCCGTTGAATTTACAACCTGCCCCTTATACATATCTGTTGGCCCACCATTTGTCAGGGCAACTATTATATCATACTGCTTAAATGAATTTACAAGCGTTAAGAAGGTCGTTATTGTAAAGGCATGAGCTATCATAGGGATTGTTATCGCCTTTAATCTTTGCCAGAAGTTTGCTCCGTCTATTGCCGCAGCCTCTAAAAGTTCCTGTGGAACATTGAGCAATGCTGCTACATAAATCATCATTATATACCCAGCATATTGCCATGTGAATGCTAATACTAATCCGAATAAAGTTAAATCAGGGTTTGACAATATAAGCAGGTTTTGAAGTTTCTCTATTCCAAGCAATCCTCCAATCGCAGGTATTACGCTTTTAAATATGAACTGCCAGATATATCCTAATACAAGCCCACCTATTAAGTTTGGAACGAAGAATCCCGCTCTGTAAAAGTTTCTAAATCTTATATCCCTTGTGACCAAAACTGCAAATGTTAGTGCAACTATGTTTATCGATACTACGCTCAATAGAGTGAATAGAAATGTTCTGATAAAAGAATATCTGATTGCAATGTCTGAAAACATAGCCTTATAATTCTTAAATCCCACCCAGTTTGGCTTAAGCCCTGCAACTGCTGTCCAGTCTGTCATTGAATAATATATTCCCATAAAGAAGGGTATTATTACTACCATTACAAATGCAAAAAGGGCAGGTGCAACAAACAGCCAGAACACTGCATTATCATTCAATCGCTTCTTCATAATCTCTCCCCTTTTACTTATTAAATGAAGGGGCTGCATGAATTTCCAGCCCCCCTAATTATTACTTCTTTATTTCTTTTATCTTTG
>NZ_LKHP01000040.1 GCF_001440545.1 Caloramator mitchellensis | reverse complement strand
TTTCATCTGTTTTTTCACATGATTTGCAAGCGTAGCTGTAAGTAATATGTTCTTCTATATACAACTCTGCTGGCTTATATTTTAAAACTTCTTTTGTTTTAGTTCCGATTATACTTAATTTTTCATGGCATTTATCGCAAACTGCTTTATCTTCATCTAATTTATGCTCAATAACAACTCTTTTTAAATCAGCAAGGTTGTCTTTCTTTCCTACATATGAAGATGGCTTTTTTCTTTTATATGTTATTTCCTCAATAGTTGGCTCATCTGCTTTATCATTACTGTATTTTTCAGCCTCGTTAAAAAGAGATATTTGATCAACATTTAGCTGCTCGCTTGATTTTCCAAATATCTTCTTGTTTTTATTAAGGATTTGATTTTTTAAAAATTCCAATTCATTTTTTAAATTATTAATTTCTAAATCCTTATCAGCTATTTCTTTTTCCAACTTAGAAATTATAACTTTCACGTTTTCATCCAAGTGATTTTCCATATTTAGGCCATCCATTTTTGAACCTCAACCTTCGCTTTTTATACTTATATTATAGCACAAAACCCTTGATTTTTCAAGGGTTAGAAGGATTTTCTTGAATTTTTAATAACAGTTTTTGGTGTCAATTGGCTTAAATTTTGAAACAGTTCTTACCTCGTAACCTTTTAAAAGCCATCTTAATTCTTCTATATTAACTCCTAAGGCTTGCGCCTTCGTCATTGGCCATTTAAAACGACCTTTTTCTAATCGATAATAGTAAAGCCAGAAGCCTTCATCAAAATGCAGTATTTTTAATTTATTCATCTGTTTATTACAAAATACAAATAATGCTTTTTCAAAAGGATCAAGCTTAAGTTCTGTTTGAACAATGAAAGCTAATCCATCAATACTTTTTCTTAAATCCGTTACGCCGCAGGCAAGATATACAGTATCAACATTATTAATGTTCAACATATTGCTTCCAATTCCTTGAGTATAGTTATTATTAATTCTGATTCACTTGCTGGTATAATTATATTTGCTTTACCAATTTCTATACGTATATCCTTGTATGCCTTTTGGACATTATCTGAATTTGGGACAGGTTTTAAAGCTATCGCATGGAATACTGGTTTATTTGAATTTTCAAGTTTGTTTCTATGATAATAAAACTGACGTTTAGTTATGTTGTTTTCTATGCAAAAATCAACTAGAGAGCCTTCATAGGAAAAATATTTTTCTATGATATTTTCCCAAAATACTTTATCTGATTTGTTCCCCATAACAGATACCTCCTCTTTTATATATCTATAATTTTATCAGGAGTATCTGCATTTATCTATGCGTCTATTTTTTGACGCTTA
>NZ_LKHP01000038.1 GCF_001440545.1 Caloramator mitchellensis | reverse complement strand
TGTATTTGTCAACTGAAAATTCACCCTTTTTTCAATTGAAAATTCCTCCACAAAGGTTAAAAAAATAATAGCATTTATATCTGCTCCTGTATCCATTTTTTCGTTTCTTTCAATCTATACGAATTTCCATTCATATTAACTATGAATGCCTTATGAGTTAATCTATCAATCATCGCAGCTGTCATCACTGGGTCTTGAAATATTTCATCCCACCTCTCAAATGATAAGTTAGTCGTTATCAATGTTGATTTTCTTCCTGCTCTTAATGATAAATTTGTAAATAATAGCTCAGCTCCTTCCTTGTCAAATGATATATAGCCTAATTCATCTGCAATTACTAAATCATATTTTTCAAACCTGTTTTCAAAGGCCCTCAGGGTCTTTTGTGAGCGGCTCTCCTTGAGCTGATTAATCAACAATGGCACTGTTGTAAATAGAACCTTATACCCTGCTAGACATGCTCTTATTCCTAGGCCTATTGCAAGATGTGTTTTGCCTGTTCCTGGATTCCCTGCAAGTATCACATTCTGTCCGCTTTTTATGAAATCAAGTGATATCAAAAGCTTTAGTTTCTTTTGTGCATCCTCAGGCAAATCCTCAACTATTAAATCCTCTATATACTTCTTGTATGGAAAATTCGCTGTTCTAATCCTTCCTTGCTTCGCGTTTTCCTGTCTCATTTCAAATTCTTTTTCTAATAACTTTAAGAGATACTCTTCATAACTGAGTTCAATAGCTGATGCTTCTTTAGCTTCTTCTTCAAAATATTTCTTTATTCCAGGTATTTTTAGTTGTGTTGCAAATTCCTGTATTCTTTTATTTACATCTTTCTTGTTTTTCATGTTCAAATTATCACCTCCTCCCTAAAATCTTCATTGGAGGTAGGTATTAATTCTGAAAACATATTTAACATTCTCTTGGATGCTTTATCTATTTCTGATGTGCTCGAAATATCGTTAGTTAATCCTTTTTCTTTCCTTATTTCTCCTCGGTTGCAGATTGCTTTAATTTTTTCTGTCGTAATATCTATGGGATTGATTTTTTTTAGAACTTCTATAGCTTGCAATATTTCCTCTAAATTTTTTTCATAAATTAATTGAATTAACTCTATAAATTCCCTTTCTCTTTTGATATAATAATCTTGGTAGATTTTTTGTAATCTGGGGTCGATTTGCTTCATTGCTAAACTTGAAGCTAATGCTCCAGGTTTCTTTTTTAGTGTCTTCAAATAATGTTCCAATTTGATTGTCCATTCGTTAAATCCATGTTTCTTTTCATGTTCACAAATCTTTTCGTTTTCATAAAAACAAAGTATTCTATTTGAATAAACCTTTACAAATATTTTCTTTCCTACTAAATTATCAGGGACTGAATAATGACAACTGTCTATTAAAATTGTGGAGTATTTATCAACTCTTGGTTCTTCTATTCTCGCTGAATCAAATATTGGCGGATTTTGAAGCAAACCTTCGCGTTCCATCTCAAGTAGTTCAATCGCTGATTTGTTATCCCTTGTTGTTTGTAGAATTTTATTTAATCTCAAACACACTTCTTCCAAATATTTGTTTGCCTCTTCAACTGATTCGAAATTATCTTTATTTGAAAATGCTTTCCTTCTTATGTATTCAACGCTTTTTTCAACATGACCTTTTTCATTTCCTCTGCGAACATTACAAAATCTAAATTTAAATCCATAATATATTGATAACTTTAATAATCCTTCTGTGGGTTCTTTCTCGTTAAGGCCTACAAATTTCTTAACAGCGACTTTCATGTTATCGTATACCATGGTTTTAAAAACTCCACCTACATGTTCAAAAAACTTGGCGTGTGATTCTTGAAAGCATTGTGTGTTCTGCTTTGGCATGATAACTGCGTATCTATAGTTGCTTTTAGCAGTTGTAAATACAGCCAACTGCAAGTATTTCAATTCTCCAGCAATAAATAGCCTAACATCCCCCCAGTCAAATTCACAGACATCACCTTGACTATACTCAGCTTTAATAAAAGCTTCTTTAGCTTTATCATTTATAGCATTTATTGCAGAACATACACTTGTATATCCAATATCAAATCCTTCTTCTATTAATGCTTCATATATGTCAATTTTCTTTTTCAATTGCTTTCCTTGCCCAATAGCTTTCTTGTTTTCATTTTCTTGAAGGTAAAATTTAATTCTTGCAATTATTTCATCATTTAGTTTTTTCTTACCTCGATTAGAAGAATCATATTTTGGTTCTTCAACTATGGCATCAATTATTTCTAAGGAACTTGAGATTTTATTAGAGTCAAATAATTGCCTCCTCTTTTCTTCATAATCCCTAACATATTTTCTAACAGTTTTTCTATCAATTCCTGTCTCTCTTGCAATAGCTCTTAACGCTTTGCCTTCGTTAAAATATGCTAAAATTATTTGTTGTTTATTCATTAATGTTATCATCCCCTCACATCCCCTCTTAAGCATCTATACCTAAGAGGTTATCATTAAAGTGGGGGAGGTTTCAACTGAAATTGTGGTCCATTATTAGTTTAACATAAACA
>NZ_LKHP01000037.1 GCF_001440545.1 Caloramator mitchellensis | reverse complement strand
GGGAACGGGTGTTTCCCTACCTCCATCACCACCGGATATTCCTTTGAAAACTGCACAGCATTCTTGATCAAGCCCTCGACCTATTAGTACCAGTCAGCTTAACGCCTCACGACGCTTTCACCCCTGGCCTATCTACCTTGTGTTCTTCAAGGAGTCTTACTGCTTTCGCATGGGAAATCTCATCTTGAGGGGGGCTTCGCGCTTAGATGCCTTCAGCGCTTATCCCTTCCGAACATGGCTACCCAGCTGTGCCATTGGCATGACAACTGGTGCACCAGAGGTTCGTCCATCCCGGTCCTCTCGTACTAAGGACAGCTCCTCTCAAATTTCCTGCGCCCGCGACGGATAGGGACCGAACTGTCTCACGACGTTCTGAACCCAGCTCGCGTGCCGCTTTAATGGGCGAACAGCCCAACCCTTGGGACCTACTTCAGCCCCAGGATGCGACGAGCCGACATCGAGGTGCCAAACCTCCCCGTCGATGTGGACTCTTGGGGGAGATCAGCCTGTTATCCCCGAGGTAGCTTTTATCCGTTGAGCGATGGCCCTTCCACTCAGAACCACCGGATCACTAAGCCCGACTTTCGTCCCTGTTCGAGATGTCTCTCTCTCAGTCAAGCTCCCTTCTGCCTTTACACTCTTCGCGCGATTTCCAACCGCGCTGAGGGAACCTTTGGGCGCCTCCGTTACTTTTTAGGAGGCGACCGCCCCAGTCAAACTGCCCACCTAGCAATGTCCCGTGACTTGCTTCAAAGCCTCCGGTTAGAGCTTCAGTATCATCAGGGTGGTATCCCAACGTCGACTCCGTAATGCCTGGCGACATTACCTCTCAGTCTCCCACCTATCCTGTACAGACAATACCAAAACTCAATGCTAAGCTACAGTAAAGCTCTACGGGGTCTTTCCGTCCAATCGCGGGTAACCGGCATCTTCACCGGTACTACAATTTCGCCGAGTCCCTCGTCGAGACAGCGCCCAAGTCGTTACGCCATTCGTGCGGGTCGGAACTTACCCGACAAGGAATTTCGCTACCTTAGGACCGTTATAGTTACGGCCGCCGTTTACTGGGGCTTCGGTTCAAAGCTCTCACTCTTCCCCTTAACCTTCCAGCACCGGGCAGGCGTCAGCCCCTATACTTCGTCTTTCGACTTAGCAGAGACCTGTGTTTTTGCTAAACAGTCGCTTGGGCCTATTCTCTGCGGCTCTCTCGAGCACCCCTTCTCCCTAAGTTACGGGGTCAATTTGCCGAGTTCCTTAACGAGGGTTCTCTCGCTCGCCTTAGGATTCTCTCCTCACCTACCTGTGTCGGTTTGCGGTACGGGCACCTTATCCCTCGATAGAGGCTTTTCTTGGCAGTGTGAAATCAGCAGCTTCGCCTTGCGGCTCCCCTTCAGCACCTCGCTTAGCCATACGGATTTGCCTGTATGGCATGCCTCATGCCTTGGACGCACTCTACCATCCATGCGCTCTGCCTATCCTCCTGCGTCACCCCTTCTCTCAAACGGTCTAAGGTGGTATCGGAATTTCAACCGATTGTCCATCACCTACGCCTTTCGGCCTCGGCTTAGGTCCCGACTAACCCTGGGCGGACGAACCTTCCCCAGGAAACCTTAGGTTTTCGGCGAGTAGGATTCTCACCTACTTCTCGCTACTTATGCCAGCATTCTCTCTCGTATACAGTCCACATATCCTTCCGGTTATGCTTCTACCCATATACGACGCTCCCCTACCATGCCTAAGCATCCACAGCTTCGGTGTCATGTTTTAGCCCCGGTAATCTTCGGCGCAGGACCTCTCGACCAGTGAGCTATTACGCACTCTTTAAATGTATGGCTGCTTCTAAGCCAACATCCTGGTTGTCTTGGAGATCCCACATCCTTTCCCACTTAACATGCACTTCGGGACCTTAGCTGGTGGTCTGGGCTGTTTCCCTCTTGACCACGGATCTTATCACTCGTAGTCTGACTCCCAGGGTCTCAGTTTCGGCATTCGGAGTTTGATAGGGTTCGGTAACCTGGACGGCCCCTAGCCCATTCAGTGCTCTACCTCCCAAACTTACGCCCTGAGGCTAGCCCTAAAGCTATTTCGGGGAGAACCAGCTATCTCCGAGTTCGATTGGAATTTCTCCGCTATCCACAGCTCATCCCATGGTTTTTCAACACCAACGCGGTTCGGGCCTCCGACAAGTTTTACCTTGTCTTCACCCTGTCCATGGATAGGTCACCCGGTTTCGGGTCTACGACATGTAACTTATCGCCCTATTAAGACTCGGTTTCCCTTCGGCTCCACACCTTAAGTGCTTAACCTCGCTACATATCGTAACTCGCTGGCTCGTTCTACAAAAAGCACGCCGTCACTCCTTAACGAGCTCCGACTGCTTGTAGGCACAAGGTTTCAGGTTCTCTTTCACTCCCCTCCCGGGGTTCTTTTCACCTTTCCCTCACGGTACTCTTCGCTATCGGTCACCAGGGAGTATTTAGCCTTGGGTGGTGGTCCACCCTGCTTCCCACAGGATTCCTCGTGTCCCGCGGTACTCTGGATCAGGTCTTAGGTCTTCTCCTTTCGCCTACAGGGCTTTTACCTTCTGTGGCCGGACTTTCCAGTCCTCTTCAGCTAGGTTACCTCCTAATTCATGACCTGTCCTCAACCCCAGAGTTTCCTCTGGTTTGGGCTCTTTCCCTTTCGCTCGCCGCTACTTAGGAAATCGATTATTCTTTCTCTTCCTCCGGGTACTTAGATGTTTCAGTTCCCCGGGTCTGCCCTCCTTAACCTATTTTGTTCAGTTAAGGATGTATGGTGTTTACCATACGGGTTCCCCCATTCGGATATCTACGGTTCACTGTCTGTTTGCGACTACCCGTAGCTTTTCGCAGCTTACCACGTCCTTCTTCGGCTCCTGGTGCCAAGGCATCCACCTTGCGCCCTTTATAGCTTGATCTTGTAGTTTTTCTTACCCTTGCTGTGCAGTTTTCAAAGATCTAGAG
>NZ_LKHP01000036.1 GCF_001440545.1 Caloramator mitchellensis | reverse complement strand
ATAAAAACAATAAACTAATGATATATGATGATTTTAGTCGAAATTCCTTAAAAAATTACAAATTTTTGTTAGAGAACAATAATGTAGAAACATTTAAAGGCAGTATTTTAGATTTAAATAAATTAAAAACTACTATAGAAAAGTTTAAACCTAATATAGTAATACATTTAGCTGCTGTGGCAGGTATTGATACAGTTATAAAAAATCCAATAAAAACTATGCAAGTAAATATGATAGGAACTTTTAATGTATTGGAGTCTATAAAAAATATAGAAGTAGAAAGATTTATTAACTTTTCTACTTCAGAAGTTTTTGGTTCGTATGCATACAAAGTTGATGAAAACAATACTACGAATTTAGCACCAGTTGGAGAAGCTAGATGGACATATTCAGTTTCTAAACTGGCTGGCGAACATTTAGCATTTAGTTACTTTAAAGAAAAGGGTATACCAATTGTAAATATTAGGCCCTTTAATATATACGGCCCAGGACAAGTTGGTGAAGGAGCTATACATCAATTTATAGTTAGAGCTATTAGAAACGAAGAAATTCAAATTCATGGTGATGGTGATCAAATAAGATCTTGGTGTTATATAGATGATTTTATCAATGGTGTTATACTTTGTTTAGAGAAAGAGCAGGCTATAGGGCATACATTTAATATTGGCAATCCTAGAGGGACAATAACAATAGGAATGCTTGCAAAATTGATAAGTGATATAGCAAAGTCAAAGTCACCAATTGTATATGTTACTAAAAATTACGTTGATGTTGAATTAAGAATTCCAAGTATAGAAAAAGCAATAACAATTTTAGGATATAAGCCTAAAATTGATTTAGAAGAAGGAATTCAAAAGACAATAAATTGGTATAGAGGTGTTATAAATGATTAAACTCTCTGTTCCGGATGTAGGAGAAGACGAATTACGAGAATTAAAAAAGGTATTGGATTCAAAATGGCTAGTCCAAGGTGAAAAGGTAGATGAGTTTGAAAATTTAGTAAAAAATTATTTAGGTATAAAAAATGTTATAGCTGTTAGTAGTGGAACAGCAGCTTTACATTTAGCATTATTAGCTATTGGAATAATGCCTGGTGATGAAGTTATTGTTCCTGATTTTACTTTTCCTGCAACAGCAAATGTTGTTGAAATTGTCGGTGCAACACCTAGATTTGTTGATATAGACATAAATAGTTTTAATATTGATGTTAATAAGATTGAACGGGAAATTAATGACAAAACAAAAGCAATAATTCCAGTGCATGAATTTGGTTGTCCTGCAGAGATGGATAAAATAATAGAATTAGCTAAAAAATACAACTTAAGAGTTATAGAAGATGCTGCATGTGCATTAGGAAGTGAATATAAAGATAAAAAGGTTGGCACTATAGGAGATATTGGATGTTTTAGTTTACATCCAAGGAAAAATATCACAACAGGCGAAGGTGGATTGGTTGTAACTAATAATGATGAATTTGCAAAAAAGGTAAAAATACTTAGAAATCACGGAATTAATATTGAAAACGGGAAAATAGAATTTATTTTACCAGGATTTAATTATAGGATGACAAATTTGCAGGGAGCCTTAGGGGTAATACAAATTAAGAAAATTGATAAAATTTATGAAGAAAGAAAAAAAATAGTTGATGAATATAATAGACTGTTAAAAGATTTAGATTTAATTAGATTGCCAAATGAGGCTATAGTGGGTAAACATATATGGCAAACATATCATATACTTTTAGATAATAGAATGGATAGAAATAGATTATTAAAATATTTAAGAGAAAATGACATTGAATGTAATTATGGCGCATATGCAGTTCACAATGAGCCATACTATAAAAATAAATATAAATATAATGATGATGATTTTTATAATTCAATTTATGCTGCTACTAAAGGGGTGGCTTTACCTTTACATAGTAAATTAGGCATGAAGGTAGTTAAATATTTAGTAGATAAGATAAAAAGTTTTTGTAATGATAATGGATGATTATTTATAGAGGTGAAACCTTGTGGAAAATTATATAAAAGAATATTTGGATAAACTGAGATTTGAAATGAAAAAAAAGTATAATAGAGTTCTTCCAACAAACGAATTATTATATGATAGATGGGAAAAAGCAAAATTTTTAAATTGTGGTGAGGGAACAAGTATTTATGATACAAGTGTAATAATGGGAGATGTAGAAATAGGCAAAAATGTATGGGTAGGACCGTATACAATACTGGAAGGAATAAATGGTAAAATAAAAATTGGAGATTTTTGTCATATTAGTTCTGGAGTTCAAATTTTTACACATAATTCAGTTAAATATGTTTTAACATCAGGACAAGCAAATTTCGACAAAGGGGATGTTATAATAGGCAACAATGCTTATATTGGACCTGCAACGATAATAAAACACGGTGTTAATATTGGAAATTTTTGTGTTATTGGTGCTAATAGTTTTGTAAATAAGAATATACCTGATTATTCAATAGCATTTGGAACTCCGATAAGAATTGTTGGTAAAATTATATTAAAAGATGGAGATATTGAATTTATTTACTCGACATGAAAATGGTAGTTAGTGAAGAAGTAAATATAATGTAAGCGTCAAATCGGGACCACCTTTACAAAAAAAGCCGCATTTTATTGCGACCTTTTACTTTAACTTGGCTCTGCATTTGTCCGGTAGTTCCTTTGACCATGGAAGCAGTTTATTTAGTTCGTCCTCTTTTGTAATATCAACGTTTGGCATAGTTTCAAATACTCAAATGGAATTAATTTGTTTTCCTTCGCAGTTTCAATTATGCTATAGGTAATCGCACTTGCCCTTGCTCCTTGCGGTGTGTTTGAAAATAACCAATTTTTTCGACCTATTGCAAAAGGCTTTATTTCTCTTTCTGCACGATTGTTGCAAAGCTCAAGCCTTCCATCCTTTAGTATGTTCATCAGCTTTTCCTTATGATTAAATGAATAATTTATTGCTTTGCCATAACTTGATTTTGGAAGTGATATTGCATGTTCTTTTTCAATCCATGCGAAATAAATCTCCAACATTGGTTTAAGCCTGCTGAGGCGTTCTTCATATCGCTCTTCATAGGTTTTTTT
>NZ_LKHP01000035.1 GCF_001440545.1 Caloramator mitchellensis | reverse complement strand
TGTTAAACAGCACATTATTCCATCCAAAAATCAGGTCAAAAGCGCAAATTATTTTAACATCATATGTTTCTAAAGGATGAAATAACTTGCATTCTTTTAAGTCAAATTTCCTCGTCTTTGTCAATGCATAATTTTTTGTTTTTTACAAATAATCATATTAAACCGAACAGCAAAAGAATAGGGGAAAAGCCCAATCTTCTCAATAACCGCTTTTCCCCTAAATCTGAAATTTTGTTGTTCTTTAATTATGATTATATCCAAATTTTCTAATTTTATTCATCAATATTTATTCTCAGGGGAAGCTTCTTTTTATCCAACTCAATATGGCTGTAAAAATTGTGGTTATATGGGTAAGCTCCATAGGCATGGATACTATTA
The DNA here is from genome assembly GCF_001440545.1 of Caloramator mitchellensis. Lineage (NCBI taxonomy): Bacteria > Bacillati > Bacillota > Clostridia > Eubacteriales > Clostridiaceae > Caloramator > Caloramator mitchellensis. Next base: position 2,920 of record NZ_LKHP01000035.1, on the reverse strand, counting down.
CCGCAACGTCATTACCGTCTTTGGAACTTACAAAATCAAAGTATTACGTGTAAAATGCCCATCTTGTAAAAAAACTCATGCTCTTTTACCCCACTTTCTTGTCCCATATTTTCAATACTCTTTTTATACTATTCTGTTTCTTCTATTTCTTAATTTTGTTCTTGGTTTTTCATATAGTGAAGTTCTATCTAAGATTGAGAAATATAAATCCCTATGTTCTCTTAATCCTTCCTCTTTAAGTAGATTCCATAAAAGATTTATCTCCAAATGCTCTGAAATCAAATTCTTCTTTGCTAATTTTACTGATATTTATCCTGAGTTTGATTTAAATAAATCAGGTGTTTTAATTAAATACATCATTTCTTATGAAAGAAGAAATATATCTTTCAATACTTCATACTTTGATTCAATGCCTTCATATTTCTTTTCTTCTTAGTTAGGAGTAATACTATTAAGGGGAGTATCCCTTTTTTTGCTTTTTTTGATTCCTTTTGCAATTTATTTAAGCATTTTTTAGCCTTTTAAGTCCTAATTCAAATTATTTCATTTCCACAACGTCCACTTATTTCCATTTTAGACATACCCAAATCATCCCACATAATTTAATAAGGATATGCTCCTTAGAATTTGTCCATAATTTTAGTATAACTTAAAAAGGAGGTTTTGTTATGGATGAAGACTTAAGGCAAAAGATTGCTCTTTTTCGTTATTCTCTCATTGCACCTGTTATCACCAATACATATACTCAATCTTCAGTAAAAGAATATTTTCAAGAAATTTGTGCTAAGCAGTATGATACTCCTGCTGGCAAAAAAGAATTTGCTCCTTCTACTGTTAAGGATTGGCTTCGCTTGTATAGAAAACATGGAATCAACGGTCTTTATCCTAAGCTTAGAAAGGATAAAGGTAATTTTAGAAAGTTATCTGATGAAGCTAAGGAATTTATATTATCCTGCAAGGCTGAGTTCCCCTCCCGCTCTGCTAAGTCCATTTACTTTGAATTAATCGCCCGTGGATATTTTTCTTTAGGCGAAATTTCTCTGTCAACCGTTCAAAGGTTTTTAAGCAAAAATCCCTTGCCTTTAGAGCATAAATCATCTGAAAGAAGGGCTTTTGAATTTGAGTTTCCTAACGACTGTTGGCAGTCTGATATTTCTTCTGGTCCATACTTAACTATCGATGGTAAAAAGCATAAAACATATATCATTGCTTTCTTAGATGACGCTTCAAGATTAGTCGTTAGCTGTAGAGCCTTCTTTGAGGATAACTTTGTTTCTTTGCTATCTGTTTTTAAAGACGCTGTTTCTAAAAGAGGCATCCCTAAGAAAATATTCGTTGATAACGGCAAGGTTTACAAGTCTGAACAAATGGAGTTTATCTGTGCTTCTTTAGGAACTATTCTTTGTTTTGCAAGACCATATTCTCCTCAATCAAAAGGCAAGATTGAAAGGTGGTTTAAAACTCTGCAGGAACAGTGGCTTAGTAGTATCGATTATTCTAAATTTTCTTCCCTTGAGGAATTAAATGAGTCTTTGCAAGAGTATGTTGAAGGTGTCTACAATGTCAGTTATCATTCGTCTATCAAGCAAAAGCCTATTGAAAAATATATGAAACACATTGAAAAGATAAAATTTATCTCTTCAAAACAGGAGATTGACTATATGTTTCTTTATCGTATTACACGTAAAGTTAGAAATGATTGCACCATCCAAATACTCAACAATTCCTTTGAAGTTCCTTTTAAGTATGTTGGTGAAAGAATTAATGTTCGTTATGACCCTTCATCTTTAGATAAAGCCTATATTTTTTCTGATGACAATCGTATTTTGGATACTATTTACCCAGTTAACAAAATTGACAATTCTAAAGTTAAAAGGCAAAAAAACATTAAACCTATTGATTTTTCAAGTTTTTCTGCAAATCCAAAGGAGGTTTAATTATGTTTACTGCTTTTTATGGTCTTTCCTTCGACCCTTTTCAAAAGGATATTGATACTAAATTTTTCTTTAAATCAAATGATTTTAATCAAGCCCTTTCAAGACTTGATTTTTTAAAAAATGTTAAGGGCTTTGGGCTTTTAACTGGAGAGCCTGGCTCTGGCAAGTCTTCTCTTTTAAGATATTTTGTCAATTCTCTAAATCCTAATCTTTTTAAATGTGTATATATTCCTCTATCTACTTTAACTGTTATGGATTTTTACAGGGCCCTTTGTGATGGCCTTGGTATCATTCCACCATTTAAAAAGGTGGCTATGTTTAAGCAGATACAAGAATCGATATACACATACTACCATAGCAAAAACATAACTCCTGTCATTATATTGGATGAAGCTCAATTCCTTAAAAATTCAATACTTGACGATTTAAGGATAATTTTTAATTTTCAAATGGATTCTAAAGATTGTGCTGTTCTTATTCTTTCTGGTCAAACACAATTTATATCTCAAATTCAAAGGCAACCCCATGAAGCATTAAAGCAAAGAATCGTTGTCAATTATTCTCTAAAGGGATTAACATTGGATGAAGTTAAGCTCTATATTCCGTATATGCTTAGAATTGCTGGCTGCAGTGAGCCTATATTTACCGAAGATGCACTTGAACTTTTATATTCAAGCTCTAATGGCCTTTTAAGACCATTAAATGCAATTGCAAGAATGAGTTTGATTGCTGGAACTAACAAAAACACAAGGATTATTGATAGTGAAGTTATTTACGAAGCACAGTCTGAGGTTAATATTTCGGCTTAATCGTGAGGGGTTACCCCTTACTTTTTTATGTTTGTTTAAGATTAAATAATTTGACTTTTTTGCAGTATTTTTGTGGTGCAAATTATTTCATCATTGGATTTTTAGCAATTTTAAAATGCTTTTTAGGTTAAATTAATTTGACTTTTTTGAGATGAAATAATTTGCTCCGTAACA
>NZ_LKHP01000034.1 GCF_001440545.1 Caloramator mitchellensis | reverse complement strand
GGCTGCCATTGCAACAACTGATGTTATTCCTAATTCCTTCTTCATTGAATCAAGCTTTTCAAATGCTGCTTTGTATGCTTCCTGTGATGTCAATGTGCTTGGGTCAATTCCTGCTTTTTCTAACATTTCAGCATTGTATGCCATTCCCCATGCCTCAACTGCTACTGGGAATCCATATACCTTTCCATCTACTGTGAATTCAAGGTCTGTTAAATCTATCCATTCATCGCCTTCGAATGGTTCAAGTTTTGATTGCCATGTATTGTATCCGCCCATACCTTCTATTACGAATATATCTGGTTGTCTGTCTGATTGGAATTCAGCCTTTAAATGTTCTGCATACGGTGAATCTCCGCCTGATGTCTTTACTATAACTTCTACTCCAGTTTCCTTAGTGTAGTCAGCTGCAAACTTTGTGAGAGCATCGTTGATTTCAACCTTGTTCTGGTAAATTACTACTGATTGTTTTTCTTCCTTCTTGGAGCATCCTGCAAACATTCCCCCAATCAGGAAAAGAGCCATTAAAATTGCTAAGCCTTTTTTCATTTTCATGAACCCCCCTGTTTTTGATTGTTTTATTTGTTGTAGTTTCCCTCTCTAATAGATTGAAACTACTTATAAACTTGTGAAAAGCTTTTCTTGCATCTTCAAATTATAGGTGTCATAAGGACACAAGCCCTATGCACCTTAAATTATTTTGTGCTACCTCTTAATACAATTTCATAAGGAATTATTATATTTTCCTCAACCTTTTCCCCTTCTATTGCCTTTATAAGCTTTCTTGCTGAGAGTTTTCCTGCATTATAAAAATCAATTCTAACAGTTGAAAGGGAAGGGTTATATATATCTGATATAACAATATCATCAAATCCCATTACCTGAACATCTTCGGGTATTTTTTTGTTTTCATCAAAAAGGCATCTTATTGCTCCAAGTGCCATGTAGTCATTAGCAGCTAAAACTGCATCTACCTCATACCTCTTTAAAATATTTTTCATAGACTTATATCCGCTGTTTATTGTAAAATCTCCTTCTTCAATCGGAACTGAATTTGGGCTTATACCCTCTTCAGCCAATGCCTTTAAAAAGCCGCTATATCTATCATATCCAGCTGCCCTGTCCCAAAGGGGTCCAGTAATCATACAAATTTTTTTAGCTCCCTTTGATAACAATATTTTTGTCGCCTCATAGGCTGCAGACTGGTTATCTATATTCATGCTGATTAGCTTATTGTCCCCAAAGTTTTGTCCAAAAACAAGGACAGGTATATCGGTTTTATCAATCTCCCTCTTATGTTTTTTAGTAAATATTGTCCCTGAAAATATTATCCCGTCAAGTCTCTTTTCCTTAAATAGTTGAAAATATGAAATCTCATTTTCTGCACTATTTCCCGAGGTTGTTAAAATAATGTTGTAATCATACTTTTTAGCTTCATTTTCTATTCCCTTAACATATTCAGCAAAATTAATGTTAGAAAGGTCTGGGACTATTATTCCAATAACATTTGTTCTATTTCTCAATAACCCTCTTGCCAGGGCATTCGGCTTGTAACCTGTTTCTTCAAGAACCTTCAAAACCCTTTGCCTATTTTCTTCATTGACATTTCCTGTTCCATTTATAACCCTTGAAACAGTTGCAGGTGATACATTAGCCATCCTTGCAATATCTTTTATATTTAGTCCCATCTCAATCCTCCAAACAAAAGTGAATCCTTAGCAAAAAGAAATAAATATAATTTAATCAATAAAATAACTCTTCTAAACATAATAAATAATTATCTAATCGTGAAAAGCTTTTCTTGTAATTAGATTACCACAAAATTTTGAAAAATGTCAATATGCAGATTCAAATTTTTTATTAAAAATACATATAAGCTGCTTAGCTTATATGTATTTCGCTTGTCAAATCATCGTCCATTTCCCTAATCGTTAATGCAACTTCATGTGGCTTTTTAAAGCGCGACTTGTCCTTTACATGGTCGGTATTATTCCAAAATGGCGTATCCATACCTCCCATATAAACAGAAACCACCTTAATCCTTCCTTCAAGTTCCTTCATCAAGCTCTCACTAAAGCCCCTGACTGCAAACTTGCTTGCACAATATACTGACTCGTTAACCTTTCCTCTTAATCCAGCAGTTGAAATAATATTCATTATTTTTTTATTAATAATAGGCAATAGTGCCCTTGTTATAAATATCGTTCCTTTAACATTTGTATCAATCAATGTATTTATATCATCAATCTTCATTTCTTCAAGAGGCCCAAAAATTCCAACACCAGCATTATTAATTAAAATATCAACATCTTTGTGGATATTTTTTATTTTTTCTTTTAAATCGTCAACAGATTGTGGATTTGTTATATCGCATTCTATACATACAACACTTTTTGCATCAATTATTTCATCCCTTGTTTCTTCAAGCTTGTCCATTCTTCTTCCTACTAAAACCAAATCATTATCCTTTGAATATACCTTTGCAAGCTCTCTTCCAAGCCCGCTTCCTGCACCAGTTATTACTACAACCATTCAATCTCCCCCTTTTTTATGTCCTTAAATTAATATATTCGCCAAACATTAATAAAATCCTATCAAAAAACTTAATTTTTGGTGCCAGGCACCAAAAATTAAGTTTATATAAACTCAATATTTAACTTGTCTCCAACAACTATTTTTGAAAATCCGCCAAATTTTGTTTCTACAACCATTTTTGCATCTTTTTCATAAATAATTTTACCCTTTTTTAGTCCTTCTACTTTTTTAATAACATTCATGTCCCCATCAAGAAACAAAACATCAATTTCGAACTTCATAAAAAAAGTATGGATACTGTAGCAGGGTTTAAATAAAATCGCTTCATGATGAGGTTTTTTTCTAAACATATAGCCTAAAAATCTATCTTTAAAACTTTCGGCAACAAAAACATTGCATAATTTTTCTCCGTTACGAAGAAGTTTATAAACCATATCTTCCTCCCTAAATTAAAAATTATAACATTCTTGTCCTAATTGACAAACAATTCAAGAAGTCAAGAAATCAAGTGAATGTCACTTAACAAAGAAGTTGTATATTTTGATGACGGCAGGGCCAAGAATTATTGTGAATATAGTAGGGAATATGAAGAAAATGAGTGGGAACAGCATTTTAATTGGGGCTTTAAGTGCCTTTTCACGTGCAATTTGTTTTCTTTGTTCTCTAAGGTTTGCAGATTCTATCCTAAGGACCTTGCCAAGGCTTACTCCAAGTTCGTCTGCCTGGATAAGCGATGTAACAAGCATCGAAATTTCCCTGACATCGCAGCGGTCGCTTAAATTTTTAAGCGCAACTTTTCTTTGTATTCCCATCCTAATTTCCTTTAGTGTTTTTGCAAATTCGTCGCTCAAATCACCTTTAATATTTTCAATAACTCTTGCTATTGCTCCGTCAAACGAAAGTCCAGCTTCTACGCTAACCGTAATAAGGTCAAGTATATAAGGAAGGTCCCTTAATATATTTCTCTTCCTTTTTTCAATCCTGCTTGATAGGTTAAAATTAAACAGTGTATTAACTAAAATGGCAATTAAAACTGCCATTAATCCCGATTTGAGCATATTTTTTAAAATCAGGTCAAACAACATGTAGCTCAGCAAAAATGCTATTATAACAGTCATAGCCTTGTTAAAAAGCCATTTTTCAAGGGAGTTTTTCTGATATCCTGCTCTTTCAAGCTTTTTAATTAGATTTTCAATTTTATTAGATGGGGTGGCTTTGTAAAAGAAGTTAGCAAAATAATTGTATATAGGAAGTATTGCTCTTTCTAAAAAGGATTTTTCAGATGTTTCATCGGC
>NZ_LKHP01000033.1 GCF_001440545.1 Caloramator mitchellensis | reverse complement strand
TGGAGCAGGTAAGCCGTATCTTATCGTATGTAAAACTTTATTTAATTAAGGAGCCAATCGGCTCCTATTTTAATGGTGGTGGAAGTTTTGATATAAATGCTGTATACCCCTTTTCATACTTAATTAAATTCAAACTATGATACCTTTGCATCCTCATCATATCTTCAAGAGCAAACGTATCTCTTTGAGACGATTCTTTACCATAGCACCACCTCAATATATGTATTCGCTATTGAGATGGAAATTCCTGCAAAAAGAAACACGTTGGAAATTTTATATATTAATTTCTTATAGTTATGATTTATATCTCCATACTTCAATAATTTTTTTCATATCATCTTTATTCACAAAATCATCAATTATTGACTTATTATTTAGATACATTTGTTCATATATCATTTTTGAGTTTAATAGTATCAAATTATTCATAGCTCTATGAACATTATCAAAATTATTATTAAAACGAGTAATTTCTTTATCATCATAAAAATTATCATACTGATCTAAGTTTTTACAAAAATTTTCATCATCTAAATTATTGGAGTGAATATAATCACAACATTCTTTATATACGCTCCGTAAAATTTGAAAATTATTATTTATAAAACACATATTATCGTTAAACTTATTAAATATTATTTCAAATATTTTATCCGGTGATGAAGCTGTATCTATTTGACTTAAATAAATATTATAAAATCTAATAAAATTTTCTATGGAATTTCTCAGGATAAAATTACATAGTTTTATATCATTATGAATATAAACATGAATCATGGATATTAAATTAGTCAAAATTTCATTTAAGAACTTACTTTCAATTTTATTCCTTTTTAATTCCCTTAACCAAATAATTATTATCCAGCTAACCTTATGAATTAGTTTCAAATCATTTTTAACTTCATTTTTTATTTCTATTTTATAATATTCATTCAAAAAATTTATTAATTTATTATAATCCTCTCTTTGCTCTTTCAAATACTTTGCTTCCAATATCATATATAATCACCTATAATTTAAAAGTTTTTATTAAATCTGACCAAGTCAAATTATCACCTTTATTTTCAATCGCATTTGAAATAAAACTATAAGTTAAGTTCAACATTTCATCTAAATCGTACTTATCAGTTTCATTTAATAAAAAATTTGCTATTTTACCTAAAAGAATAGGCCTCGATTTTTTACAATATTCTGCAATTTTCAACTCTTGTAAATTAATAGCTAAAAATTCAACAACCTCAGAGTTTTTTCTAAATAACTCTCTTGAAGACATTAATTGCAAAAAAACACCCGTAAGAATAACAACTTTGTCATTGTCTTTTATATTATTGCCATTCATTTTCGATCGTAAATCAGATAATTTATCTAATATAATTTTCAATTCTTCCATATTTCTACCTCCATAGCAAACCTTTTATTTATTATAAATTCTTCTCAACATTTCACTTGATAGCATAATAATCTCTTGTTTCTTCCCTCTTATATCCAAAAAGAATTTATTGTTTTCTGTATTTTTTGCTACCGTTGGTGAAAATTTCATATAACTATCAAAAACACTAAATTTCTTTCTTTCTTTAATTTTATTCATAGTATCTCTATAATATTCTATACTATGAACCATAGTAAAAACAATCCCTAAACATTTAACTCTTTTAAAAGGAGATTTGCTATTATGATCCTTAACAATACGTTGAAATAAATCCATACCAATACTTGATAAATAATCTGGTTTTATAGGTAAAATATAGTAGTCTGATGCAATAAGTGCTGACTCTGTATATATCGAATGTGTAGGAGGACAATCTATGAAAATCAAATCATATTTTGTTTTAATTCTATCAATAAATCTAGATAAACTCATTTGTATATTAACATCTGCTATTTTGCCAATTTTGACCATATTTAAATCTCCCGGGATTAAATGAAATTTTTCGCTTACTTTATAAATAATATCCTCAATATTTTCATCTTCTTCATCACATTCTTCATAATCATCATTTGCATTGCCGTCTACTAAGCTAATCCTATTATTATCTTCTATTAGAGCTTTATAAATCCTATATACAGTCTTCTCACTATCATATATTTCTCGATATATTTCTGGTTTTAATATATATTGGGTTGAATTTGCTTGTGGATCAAAATCAATTAATAAAACACTCTTATCGAATTTTCTTGAAATAGCATCAGCTAAATTTACACATAGCGTTGTTTTCCCAACTCCACCCTTCATATTCATAAAAGAAATTATATATGTTTCTTTTGTTGTCTCATTCATATATTTTATCACCCCAATAATTATATTTACATAGTTTTATATTAATCCATATATACTTATTTCTACATATTCCTGCATTTCCCTTCAAAAAATAAAAAAATTCCTGGCACTATCTTTCGACAGCACCAGGTAAGCTTAATTAAGTCTTCCTTAAAAGTTCTTCCCTTTCTTTTATCAACTCTTTAAACTCCTGCAAGTCCTCAATCGTTGCTCTATTCTTAATAAAACTTCTTGTTGTAGACCTATACTTCAAATAAGCCGCATATTCTTTATTTTTTTCCTGCCATTTCTTATTAGCCTCTGTCTGTTTTGACTTTTCTAGCACAAGAATTCCCCCTTATTTTGTAAATAGATACTTTACTGCAAATATTAATAAAGCTATAGCACCTATTAACTGTATAACTTTAAATGCCAATCCTAAACTTTCTTTAAACAATTTATTCATATTGCAACGAAGATGGATATATGTTATATTGGGATTAAGGGAGGATTTATCCCCCCTCTACTGTTTTAGGCTTCCTAATACCATCTTAAGAACTGCTATCAGGGTGCCTATTTCCAGTATGAGTTCTACAAGTGCCGCTATCACTTGTTTGAACTCTTTTATTTTTTGCTCCATCTTCATTTCCTCACCTCCTTCCTATAATTATATTATACTATCGATAGTATAATATGTCAATACTTATTTTGCCTATTTTGTTAAATTTTAAGGCAAAAAAAAGAAAAGCCCCGATAAAATCAGGGTGCTTTAAAACATATTTATTTGTGGAGGCGGATTATCAGGTTCTATAATATCGCCTGTAACTTCTAAAACAGTATATTTATCACTATCTTTAATTGGATTATGAAATTCATCTAATTCTATCTCTATAAGTAGCTTTACTGGTATTTTTACACCAGCATATAAATTTCTTATTAATCCCTGATGAACTTTCTTAAGCCATGCTTCATCTTTTATAGTTGCATATATACTTTTATTATAAATAAATCCCCATTGTGAATCTCCTAATAAATCAGGCTTTTTTAAAAGTAATTCTGCATTTACAATATTAGTAAATACATTAGCTGGAGCATCTTTCCTTTCAATTACTTTCTTTGACATATTGTCATATTCCTCTTTCTCTATTGTTACTGCAATTTCATTATCTTTATAAATTCTTAAACTTTCTCTAAGGTCATCTTGTTTTAATACATTGAATATATTAACAATACTATTTTCAATCTTATTTTCCTGTACAAATATATTTACAGTATCCGAATCTTTAATTAATATTTCCCCATCCTTATTAATTACCTTAGCAGTATCACCATCATATTTTATTTCTTTAGGTCTTTCTCCCTTTAAATGTTTTTTAATTTCAAATATTCCTACTAATGAGGCGATTATACTGCCTGCTATTTCTAAATTTTCTTTATTAATTAAATTAGGAATATATTTTATGATAGCCATTAAGTCAATATCAAAACTGTTTTGACGAAATCTTGTTATTTTAAGTTTAAAAAAAGCGTCTGGATCTTTTTTTATGGTTAATATTTGCAAAATATCAACTATGTTATTTATTGTTTGTGATAAGGTATCCGCATATATACCTTCATCACCTAAAAATTCAAAAGAAAAATTACTTATACTTTCATTGAATTTAGCCTCCATTTTATCCCTCCTATTTTTATATTTCTATAAGCAAATATAAATTCCTTCAAAAAATATACAAAATTTAGAACAAAAAACTAAAAATCCCCGACATTACGCCGGGGTGTTGTTATGCTATCTGCTTTAAAACTATTCTATTTATTATAGTTTCTTTTGTAATATTCTTCTTTTATTGGATTGTAAACTTCATAATTTATACCTAATACTTTTTCAATAAAATCCATTTCTTTTTCCCCGATATGTTTTCTTATACTTTTAATATCTGTATATTCAAAGGAATATAAAACATTTTTGTAAAATTCTTGTATTATTGATTTTTTAATCTGCGAATTAGTATTATTACTTAATATATCTAATTTTTCTTGCCATTCTTTAGCCCATTCTTCTTCATTACAATCTTCCAAACAATATCTTATATACTGCCTTATTTCATTTTTTGCTTTTTCTAAATCTTCATAAGTAGGTATCCATTTTTCAAGATTTAACATTGGTTTTATCTCTTCATAATCCTTAAAAAAACTATCAATAAAAAATTCCTCTATCTTTTCTATATTTTTACTAATTTCTTTATTTTCTTGAGTTGGTTTAAAATCTAACTTTTTAAGTTCAATTACTGCTCTTTCAAAACCAATATTAAACCACTCGCCTTTTAATTTATTCTTTTTAAAAATTTTGTGCATTTTAGCTTCAATTTCATTAGA
>NZ_LKHP01000032.1 GCF_001440545.1 Caloramator mitchellensis | reverse complement strand
CTCTTTATATACATTCTCTATACTGTCAGTTAAATTTGACATTAATCCTACGATATCCTGTAAATCGCTTGCCTGTGAAGATGAACCCTCTGCCACCTGCTGCATTGTCTTTGCAAGCTCTTGTGATGACGATGCCATCTCTTCTGAAATAGCTGATAGACTCTCTGATTGAACTGTAACACTATTTGCATTTTCAACTACCTTTTTAATCATTTCCTTTTGTGCCTCAATCATCATCCTAAAGCTATCTTGTATCTGGCCTACCTCATCATTAGATGTCTTTTTTACTTCAATTGTAAAATCGCCATTTTGCGCTTTTTCCATAAGCTTCGACAAATTGATTAACGGATTTGCAATCTGTCTTGAAATCATAAATCCTATAAATACTGCCAAGATAGTAATAATTCCTATAATAATTAATGTTTGAACTATGCTTTTATTTAATTCCTTAGCGTATTCACTTTGATTCATCGTTGTCATAACAATCCAATTTGTTAGTTTGGATTGTTCAAATCCCATTATTTTATCTTCACCGTTTAAATTGTATTTTAAATTACCGCTTTTTTTACTAACTATTTCTTTACCAAAGTCATATTTTTCAGCTATGTTAACCATAACCATTTCTTTTTTAGGATGAGCAATTATTGTTCCATCATCAAGTGATAATGCCGCATAACCCGTTTCTCCAACCTTTGTATTAGTTACACTTTTTAATAATATATCAATATTTATATCTGCAGCTGCAACGGCTGTTTTTCCATCTGATAACTTATATGCCTTTGCTATAGTTATTACCATTTGCTTGCTTGCTGCATCTTCGTATGGTTTTGTAATTATAATCTTACCAAAATCGTTAACAGCATCTTTATACCATGGCCTTGATGTGGGGTCGTATCCTGATGGAAATTGAACGTTTGGATAAATGATAATATTTTTATCGTCATTCGCCGTATAAACGTATAAAATATTTGGGTCAGCCTCTTGTAGGGACATAATGATATCCCTCATAGAATTTATATTCCAGTCTAATATTGATTTTTTCTTAGTTATCGAATCAATATCATTTGAAATATTACCCATAAAAGTATCAATAAATGAAATTTTTTCAACTGAAATTTGTTTTGTCAAATTTTCAACTTTTCCCTCAACTAAATTTTTACTATTATTTATTGTTATAAATGTAGCAATAAATGCAGGAATAATTGCAAAACCTACAAAAAATAAAACAAGTTTCTGCTTTAGTTTTAAGCTTATTCTCATATCTCGTCCTCCAATTCAAAAATCATAATAAAATTAATAAATAATAGCCTCTGATAATAACTTTAAAACTACGGTTTTCTACTAAATTAAATCTTTTTTCCATTTCACCTAACCTCTGTATTTATAATATTCTAAAAATTAATACAATGCGTATTATACAGCTTTATCCTATGCTATACATTTCCCCCTTTCTAGAGCGACTAAAAACATTCATAGCCATATTACAGTATAATAATAATTAAGCATTTTAATTATTATTATAATTAATTTATAAATTCAACTAAATTATACCATATCGTTTATAGTTTTCAATCATTTTTGTTGTAAATCATAGTTTTTTGTCAAAAATTAAGTGTTGAAAATAAAAACTGCAATTGGCAGTTTTTTGTAATAATATTAAGCAGCACCTATAAAATAGAATAAATACTCAACTGTTAGTTCCCTAGCTTCAATATTTTTCATCTCATAATGATTACATTTTTTTATATGGCTGGTAATAATCGAGAACACATACTGACCTTTAATTGTAAACATTATAGCTATGTTCGATTCTTCTTTATCTTTAATTATTGATTGGGTTATATTAAATTTATTAAAAAAATCCTCCAAATTGTTTTTTTCCTTTAATTCAGCAATATAAATATTTTCAAATATTGTTATTTCTTCTATTTCAGTATAAAATAATGAATTATTTAATTTAAAACACAAATAATCCATTTTATCTCCTCCAATTTATAGGTGTTAGTCAAATGATAAGTTAATTTCCATATTTGTTTTATCTTCAAAATAAAACGGTATGCATAAATAGTCTTTTTTAGAAGAATCAATTCCATGGCTTTCATTTAAATACATTTTTGGGGGAGTTATGTCAATATTTATATTATTGTTTGAAAATTCTGTAGCAACATTACCCAAAATCATATTACATAGTTCAGCTATAGCACTTTTAGCCATTTCATCTAGTTCTATTACTGGAAATCCACCCATCATATTAGATGCTATTCTTTTTGCTATATCATCTTCCATAGTAACCCATGATCTACCACTTATACTTCCCAAAATCTCTATCAAAATTGAAATCTTATTTTTATTAATGATATCCTGCTTAATATAGCAATTTCCAACATCAGTCTGTAATCCAGCCACTTGAAGCATAATTTCTTTTCCTGACTTTATAAAAATTTCGATATATTTATTAATCATTAAATAATCTCCTCTCATTTAACAAGAAATTGCATTATTTGCTGATATATTTTTTGTAAAGATACCTGGGCATCTGACAAACCTGCTTCATATACTACTTTAGGCATACCATATACAACACAAGTCTCTTCTGATTCTGTTATTATACGTGCATTAAATTTCTTTGCTAACCTGCAACCTTCTAATCCATCATTCCCCATTCCTGTTAAAATCGAAATAATCATTTTATCCTTAAAATGAAATGCCGCTGAATTTAAAGTTACATTAATACTTGGTTTATATAAAATCTCTTCACTATTTATATCTTCAATTTTAAAAGCTATTTTTCCCTCTAGACTTTTTTTAAATATTGTTTGGTAGCCAGATGGTGCTATATAAATATACCCTTCTTTTAATATTTCACCATCTTCAGCCTCTTTAACACTTAGATTGCAAATTTTATCAAAGCGCTCTGCTAAAGATTTAGTAAAACCAGGAGGCATATGCTGTAATACTAATATAGGAATATTAATATCCTTCTGAAATTGTGGAAGAATATTTTGTAGTGCTGCCGGTCCTCCAGTAGAACATCCTATTATTATTATTTCAATTAAGTTATCAATATTTTTTTTGCTTATAATTAATTCTTCTTCATTATAAGTATTATCCTTTTCTATTGTAGGAATTTTGGCATTTTCAACAATCGTTATTAATCTGTATAAAAAGTCATTAATTAATTCTTCATTTGTTTCTTCTTTTACAAGTTCACTTTTTAAGAAAAAATCTAATGCACCCAACTCTAATGCTCTTAGAGTTGTTATAGCTCCTTCTTCAGTATGATTGCTCAGCATAACAATAGGAAGTGGATTTTCTTTCATAATTAACTCAACAGCTGTTATCCCATCCATTTCAGGCATCTCAACATCCATGGTAACTAAGTCTGGTTTGTATTTTTTTATTTTTTCAATAGCCTCTAATCCATTGCGTGCAATATCAATGACATTAAAACGTTGATCTTTTTGTATTAAAGCAGTTATACATTTTCTCATAAAAGATGAATCATCTACTACTAAAACATTATATTTTTTATTTTCCACAATATCATGCTCCCTTCACATAATAAAAAACAGATGGAGTATATATTGTTTTAAAATTATCATTTATTCCGTTTATAGTTTCTGCATGTCCTAAAAACAAATAACCCCTATTATCTAAAGCATTGTAAAAAGATTGGATAATACTTTTAATTGCAAGAGTATCAAAATATATTAATACATTTCTACAAAAAATAATATCAAATTTACCTAAATCTCTTATTATACTTTCATCCATTAAATTTATATTTCTAAATTGAACCATGTTCATTATAGAGTCTTTAACTTTATAGTCTTCGCCTAAGTCATCAAAAAATTTTTCATAAGCATCATCTGGCATTCTTCTGAATGATAAGGATTTCTTGCTGTAAATTCCATTTTCAGCTTTTCTTAGCACTTTTTTATTTATATCTGAAGCAATTATATGAACTGCACCTTCTTCAAATAATCCACAATCTTCAATCAACATCCCCAACGTATATGGCTCTTCTCCTGTTGAACAAGCTGCGCTCCATATTCTCAAAGGATTTTGTGGAGTTCTGTTAGAATATATAGGCAATACTACTTCTTTAAATTCTTTTAGCAAATTTTCTTCTCTAAAAAAATAGGTCTCGTTTATTGTTATAAGTTCAAATAAAACATTCCATTCTTCTGGTTCAATTTCTAAATAACCACAATATTCCCAGCATGATAATCCAAGTTCTTCAAGTCTATTTGCGATTTTTGATTCCAAGTTTGAAAGAGAATTATTGTAATCTATTCCACTTCTTCTATAAATTTTTTCAGCCAGATCCTTTAGACCAAAAGTTTTTATTGGCATTATCATGACCTCCACAATAATTAATTTTGAATAGGGAAGAAAATTCTTCCCTATTTTTCCTTTATATTTCTTTTAATTCTTCTATAACGTTCTTAATATCCTTAATCAATGTTGAAACTTCTTTTGTTTTTTCAACAGTTTTTTCAACATATTTGATGTTATTAGCAACAACACTATTTATTTCAGCTGTATATTTATTTAAATTTTGAACTTCTTTAAGCTGTAATTCAGTAGACTCAGCAACTTCATTTGCTTGAATTGTTACATTATTTACAGTATTGACTATGCTTTTTGCCATATTTGCCTGTTCTTTA
>NZ_LKHP01000031.1 GCF_001440545.1 Caloramator mitchellensis | reverse complement strand
CCAAGCTTAAGCTTCAAGCATTTCTTGTAGAGTATCTTTGAAAAGTTCTTTAAGTGCATTATAAATGTCTGGAACTGTTTGAAGATTTTTTTCTTTAATAAATCCTTTCAATTGTTCTTTTGTTAATAGTGACATAAAAAATCCTCCTTCTTGATTTATATTTTGATTCTTACCAAGAAAGAGGTTTTTAATCAGTTTACACAAAAATTTTACAGTCTCAGCAAAACTTACTTGAAGGGGCATTTTTAATCTTTATAAATTACTTTATATTCTATTCCTTCTTTTAAATAAACTCCATCTACTTCTTCAATTATAAAACCTTGAATCTCACCTTCGTATTCAAAGCTTGCTGCAATACCACAGCTTGAACTTAATTTCCTTGGTGTAGGCATCAATTTAACTTCGATTTGCTTACCAAGCAAGAATCTTTGAAATTTAAATGCTCCGTTTTGTGTATGAAAAGTTACAACATATTCCATCAAATCACCTGCTTAAAGTTAGTAATATACCTTCCCCGTTCTCTTCAACTTTAACTTCATACCCACTGTTTTTAGCAAACCTTTTTATATTTTCTCTTGCTGTAACATTATCAACTAAAACTTTAACTCCATTTGGTGAAGCCTCAACACCTTTTTTAGTCAATAGAACTGGTTCAGGGCAAGCTCTACCTCTTGCATCAATAATATTATCCTTCAACTTTAACTCCCCCTTTAACTTTAACATTAACATTGCGTTCAATGTTAAAATAACCTATTAAAGCAACTATTATAAAGCCTATTATAACTGCTATTTTACCATTCGGTGATGGACCATCTGGTGATGAGGCAAGTTTAAAGTTGTGTGCAAAGGCTGCTCCAAAAGTCATTCCAAGTATTGTAATTGCAGAGTCAATATTACCCTCACCGGCCAAAATCAGTTGTCTCAGAGGACAGCCTCCAAGTAGAACTGAGCCAAAACCTGCAAGTGCCATACCCAGGAAATTCCATATAGCATCGCTATGTGCTACAGGCTGCTTTACAAATCCTAAAGCAAATTTGCCTATGAAAATGTTTCCCACTAATGCAGCTATTATTATAGCTATAAACCCTGAAAGCAGATACCAGTCTTTAAATAAAATTAAATCTCTTATTCCTCCAACCATGCACATTCTTGTTCTCTGTGCAAAAGCTCCAACAATAACTCCTGCAGCTAGAGCTAATATAACAGGTGCATGCATTGAACCAGGTCCCTTTTGACTGAAAAATATAAAGGCTGGCGCTGCAATAAGTAATATTAATAGTCCAATATTAATTGCTGGAAATACAAATCCTTCTGCTTTATTTAGAGTATGAGTTCTTTTAAGAGTAAATCCCTTGTTTAAGAATAAAATGCCAATATAAATTCCCACTGCAAAACCAACCAAACCGACAATTGCATTTAAGTCCCCTCCTGCAATTCTCAATACCATTCTAAGAGGACAGCCTAGAAACATAAGAGCACCAATCATAACTATAAATCCAAGCACAAACCTTATTAGAGGTGATGAACCTCCTCTTGCATCGAATTCCTTTTTACCAAAGGACATTAAAAATGCTCCAAGAACGATTCCTATAATTTCTGGTCTAATATACTGAACAAGTTCAGCTCTGTGAAGCCCTAATCCTCCAGCAGTATCTCTTATAAAGCAGGCAATACAAATTCCCATATTAACAGGGTTGCCAAACTTCACAAGCAGAACCGCTAAGATACCTACGATAATTCCGTTGATGATAATTAGTTTCTTATCCTGCATAAACATCCCCCTTTTATTTTTTCAATTAAATTATATTTCAATTAATAATCAATTAGAAATTGATAATTTTTATGAATATTCTGTCTTTTATAGAACAAATAAATAAAAGAGTAATCTATTTTAATAAATTAAAAACTATTCTATAATTTAATAGTAAGCAAAGAGGTGATTTTGTGGTTTCAATAATTATTCCAGTATTAAATGAGGAGAAAAATATAGAAAGATTATGTAACAACCTTAAAATATTAGAAGGATCCAAAGAAATAGTATTCGTTGATGGAGGTAGCACTGACAGCACAGTTAAAATAGCATCAAGATATGGCAAGGTGCTAATCTCTCCTAAGGGGAGAGCAATCCAAATGAACATTGGTGCCATTAACACCTTAGGGGATATTTTATGGTTTGTTCATGCTGATTCATTGTTAAATCCTAACTCATTGAGTGAAATAGATAAAACTATTAAAAGTGGATACATAGGTGGAGCATTTAAAATGTTTTTCTACGATTATACTTCCCCCTTCTTAAAATACATTGAAAAAACTTCAAATTTAAGAGCAAAAATTCTTAAACTTTATTTCGGTGACCAGGGCATTTTTATTAGAAAAGATATTTTTCTTGAATCAGGTGGTTTCCCAAATATTCCAATTATGGAGGATTTACAATTTTCTTTGAATATAAAAAAATATGGAAAATTTAAGCTAGTTAACTGTAATATAGGAACATCATCAAGAAGATTTATAAACAGAGGTGTTATTAAAACATTTTTGCTTATGCAAAAACTAAAACTTTTATATTTTATTGGAGTACCACCTGAGAAACTACAAATTTTATATAGGGATGAGAGATGATGAATGCTTTAATAATTATGTCAAAAGCTCCAATACCTGGGCTTGCTAAAACAAGACTAAAATGTATACTTAGTGATGACGAATGTGCTAATCTTCAAATTGCAATGCTTAAAGATTTGTTTTTGACAACAGAAAAATTAAAAAATCATTTGGATATTTTTCTTTTCTATACTCCAAATGAATACTTTGATTTAATGAAAAAATTATCCCCTGACTACATTAAACTTTATCCACAACAGGGAGAAACTATAGGGGATAGAATGTATAATTCTGCAGAATTCATCCTGCAAAAATATGATAAAGTTTTAATTATTGGTTCTGATGTCCCTGAAATTACTTCTGAAGTAATATTAGACTCCTTTGATAAACTAAAAAGATATGATATAGTTATCGGTCCTACCTACGATGGGGGGTATTATTTGATTGGATTAAAAAAAATAAAGAAACAAATATTCAATAATGAAATTAGATGGGGATGTGAAAGCGTCTTTGAATCAACTTTAAATTATATTAAAGAATGTAGTCTTTCATATGAATTAGTTCCAAAATGCTATGACATAGATACAAAGGAAGATTTAATAGAATTTTTCAAGAGAAATTCAAAGTATTTAATGGCAAAAAATACTTATAAATTTATACTTTCGATAGGTGGTAAAAATGGAAAAAAATTTAATGACAAATAGAATTAAGGAATATTTAATAAAAAGAAATATAGATAGATTTTTAGGGATAAAGGATTACAGAATATCCTTCCTAGCTCAAGGAGAATATAACATCAATTATTTAATTAATGATGAATATAAAAAATTTGTTTTTAGAATAAACACAGGTTCGCAAATTAATGTTAAGAATCAAATTGAATACGAGTTTAATGCACTTAAACGATTAGAATCTTCTAAAGTTACGCCCAAACCTTTTTATGTTGATGGTTCTTATGAAGATTTTGAGTATGGAATATTAATAATGGAATTCTTAGAAGGTAGGCCTTTAGATTATAAAACAGATCTTTTAAAGGCTGCTGAGATATTCGGTAAAATTCACAATATTCTTCCTTCTGTTAATGACTATGAAACTTTTATTGTTGAAGAAAAAATTTTTACAGCAAGAATAAAAGAAGCAAATAATTTGCTTAATGAGTTTTGGGATTCTACTTTAGTCCCTAGTGAACTCAAAAATTTTTTTGATAAATTTATTAATACTTTAATTAAAAATTCTTATAAAGAAAATTATTTTTTGGATAACAAATGGTTTAGAATTAATAACACTGAGGTAAACTCTCATAATTTCATAATAGGCGAAAAATTCTATTTGATAGATTGGGAAAAACCTGTTTTAAGCGATCCGTGTCAAGATATTACGCAATTTTTAGCCCCAACAACAACGCTTTGGAAGTCTAACTATATTCTAACTGAAGAGGAAAAGGAAGGTTTTTACAAATATTATGAAAATTACGTAGGAAAGGATAAAAATATTAGAGAGAGGGTAAAAATTTATTCCCCATATCTTCTACTAAGAGCCTTATCGTGGTGTGCCTATGCATATATTGAATATAATAAACCTGAAAAAGAAATAAAAAACGAAGATACATATAAGAAAATCAATGAATATCTTCAAATCGATTTTTTAAAAAACATTACAAGAGAATTATTTTAATTACAAAAGTCAAGCGTCTGTTGCTTGACTTTTTATTTGCATAATCAATTAATTAAAGTACATTTATTCAATTTATCTATCATTTCAAAAATATTGCTCTTTTTAAGATATAATTATCTTGAAATTGTCTTGTGAGGTAGTAATCGATGAAACATAGAATTAATTCAAAGGTATTAGAAGTAATAAACGATTTTTATTGCAAATGCTTAGGTTGTAATCAATGCACCGATGAATGTGTTTTTCTAAAAAAACATATCGTTGATGCGAAATCTTTTTTGTTTAATTTATTAAATAGTGAAGAAATAAACAACAAAATACCCTATTATTGTTTTGGGTGTAATGCCTGTCAAAAGGTTTGCCCTGCTGGCATAAATTTTGGAGAACTATTTTTGATATTAAAAAAGGATATTTCTAATTATAAAAGAAGTCCACATATTAAACATTTTGTTATTCATAACCATCAGAAATTTGGTAACTCAAATATTTTTTCTCTTGTAAAAGGAAATAGTAATGTAGCCTTTATGCCAGGTTGCAGCTTGTCTTCATATAGTCCTGAACTTGTAGAGAAAATCTACATGTTTTTAAGGAGTAAATTAAATGAAATTTCAATTATTCTTAAGTGCTGTGGAAACCCATCATTGTCATTAGGCGAAGAAGAAAAATTTAAAAGTATGTATAATGAGCTTATTAATTCAATAGAACAAAGCAAAATAGACCACATAATTACTGCATGCCAATCCTGTTATAAGACACTAAAGAATAATTCACCTAATTTAAAAGTCACTTCTCTTTGGGAACTATTGAGTGGAATTGACATGCCAAAATTAAATATTAACGAAACATTTTTTATTTGGGATTCCTGCAGTGCTGAAGATTCAATTATGCGTAGCATTAGAAATCTTGCAGGCAAACTAGGAATAAAAATAGAAAATGATGAAATATCTTATCATCCAAAATGCTGCGGACTTGGAGGATGTGTTCATACTATAAACAGAGAATTGTTTGCTGAAAATGTAAATATTAATTCATCAAAAATTAAGACAAGCAATGTTTTAACATATTGTGCAGGATGCAGGGATGCTCTTTCAAATACAAAGAATGCTTTTCATATTTTAGATTTAATTTTTTATAAAGATCTCATATTTAAAAAGCCAAATGGAACTATAAAAGCATGGTCTAATAGATATAGGTTAAAAAGATTTATGGAGGATATTCATGAAGAAAGTTAAATTGTTAAAAATTTTTATGACGATATTGTTAGTAGTATCATTTTTTATTATCATACAGCGAGGAACATTTAATGATGTTTCCCCTCAAAACATACGGGAATTCTTAGGTGACTATAGTTATATCGCACCAATAATTTATATTATAATGTTTACATTTGTTCCTTTGACCCTATTCCCAGATTCAGCTCTGGCCATAGCAGGCGGAATGTCCTTTGGTATCTTTTGGGGCAGTATATATACTATAATCGGAGCCCTTTGCGGAGGCAGCTTAGCTTATTTTTTAGCAAAATTTTTATTCAAAGATTTAATTGCTAAGCTTCTAAAGAATAAAGAATTATTTACTACAAATAAGAATGGCTTTATTTTAATTCTAACACTTAGATTAATTCCTCTAATCCCATTTGATTTAATAAGCTACGGTGCCGGTGCCTTTGATATAAAATATAGGGATTTCTTCTTAGCAACACTTATTGGAATAATACCAGGGGTTCTAGTATTTGCAAACATTGGTGACAAAGCTCTAGACATTAACTCTCCTGCATTTTATACTTCTATTATAATTCTTATAGGCCTTATATTATCATCTAAATTATTGAAGAAAAAGATTTATAAGAAGGGAGTAAACCATGA
>NZ_LKHP01000030.1 GCF_001440545.1 Caloramator mitchellensis | reverse complement strand
ATATCACACTTTAGTATGTTCACTTATTATTTTAAATTAGCTTGACTATTCTTCAACATTCTTTATATTTCTCGCTATTTCTATTACCGATACACAAGGCAGTGTGTATTAGTGACATTCACTTGATTTCTTGACTTCTTGAGTTGTCTGTCAATTAGGACAAGTAGCAACATAGAATTAAAAGTGATTATGAAATACTTCCCTCACCACATTTTTGTCTAAAAAATATTATTGACGTTCTTAAATCTCTTATTCTAAAAATTCCATAATTTAAAACAAATCATACCAATCAAGATAAAGACAATGCCAAAGAAAAAAAGACATCTCCACTATGTTTAGTAATAATTGAAATTTTGTTGAAATTATAATTATACTATTAAACTATAGACCTAGAGCAAAATAATTATTGTCTCTTTCCTCAAAAATTACCTTTCTAAGATTATATTTTAGCCATGAGAATAACTTAAAGACATTAATCACTAAGTTCTCGGCATCACTAATACAAGTCCTTCAAATCATCAAATTTCAAGCAGATATGCGAGTTTTACGTAGTATTCTTCTTGCATATATAAGTAGCAATGCCATCACTCCTCCTGCTGTATCTATCAATACATCTTTAAAAGATGGAGCTCTTCCTGGAACAAAACTTTGGTGGAACTCGTCAGAAGACGAATATAAAAATGTAAATATAATTGAAAAAATCAAACTATTTTTAAAGGAAAAATCTTCTGAAAATGCCTTAAATAGCAGTGAATACAAAATAAAATATTCAGTAAAATGTGCTGCCTTTCTTATAATAAAATCCGCATGGCCATCAAGAATCAGATTTATATCTAAACCCATTGTTTTTAGGATATGTAAAATGAATTTGTTATTTTCACTGGACATTTCGCCATTTTGGCTGGAAAAAATAAATATTATTGCTGCCCAAATAAAGACTAAAACCCATTTTAAAAATTTTCTATCCATAATACCCTCTCCCGTAAAGATGCTTGAAATTTACATATATTAATTCTCCCACTTTTTCTATAAAATCACAACTGAAAACTACAAATATATTTTTTGATAATTACACTCTATTTAGTATTATAATCTATTTAATCTTCTCTATCTTCTTGAGAAGTTACTGTTATATTATCCTTGAAATCACGTATTTTTTTCCAGTTTAATAGCAACAATATACAACCTTTTTCTCTGCTCATCGTTTAATATAATAACACAAAATGGTTATTGCTGCCTATATTCACTTCAATCCATATCGCACAAACTAAAAAACCCTGTGAAAGAAGTAAAAACTCCTATCACAGGGTTTTGTCCAAATTGCTAAACAATTCAAGAACTCAAGAAATCAAGTGAATGTCACTTAATGGTGCGGGCAGAGGGACTTGAACCCCCACGCACGTGGCGCTAGATCCTAAGTCTAGTGCGTCTGCCAATTCCGCCATGCCCGCAAATAATTGGTGAGCCACCGGGGAATCGAACCCCGGACACCAAGATTAAAAGTCTTGTGCTCTGCCGACTGAGCTAGTGGCTCTCCTTAAACACGAAGATAATTCTAACATGTATTTATGCTCATGTCAATATCTAAATTATTCTATAAATTCCTTTAATTTTTCTATATTGATTATTCTTATCTTATCCCTCTCAAATTCAATGGCTCCGTAATCCTTCAGCTTAGAGAGTGCCCTTGTAAATGTTTCCCTTGTAAGTCCAACCATGCTAGCCATCTCTTGTCTTGATAGTTCTGTCTCAACTTCTATTCCATCATATATCTTAGAAAATTTTCTTGTCACCAAATCCATCAAAAGCATCGCAGTTTTTCCAAAGGCATCCCTTAATGCCAGATTTTCTATTTGCTTCGAAACCATTTGAAGCCTTTTACCCATTGTTTTAATAATTCCAATTGCTATCTTTGGATAATTTTCTAGTAATTTTTCTAATTCTTTAATTTTTATAAATAGAACTCCTGTATCTTCAAAGGCTTCAGCACTCGCCGGATATTTATTCATTCCAAATAGACATGATTCAGCAAAAACTTCTCCATCAGACAGTATATTTAATATATGTTCCTTCCCATCCTGACCAGTTTTATAAATTTTAACTTTGCCTTTCTTAACGAAGTAAACAGCCTGAGCTGCCTCCCCCTCCATGAATATTAAACTCCCTTTATCATATCTTTTTTCAATCAAAAGAGCTGATATTTTAGACAGACATTCATCATCAAGTTCTTTGAAAATGCTTATCTTGCTTAGAAATTCATTATTCAATCTAACACCCCCAAGTTTCTTAATCAAACATTAAAACATTTAAATTATCAAAAGACACTATTTACAATATCCTTAAACTTATTTCCCCTCTCTTCAAAATTTTTAAACATATCAAAACTTGCACATGCAGGAGAGAGAGTTATTATATCTCCTCTTTCTGCTTCTGAGTATGCCTTAAAAACCGCATCTTCCAAACTATTAGCTTCAATTATTTTTACGTGTTTCCCAGTAACATTCATTACATCTATAAACGCTTTTTTAATTTTATCCTTTGTCATTCCCAAAAGGACAAGAACCTTAATCTTATCTATTCCACCTTCAGCAAGAGGTTCAAATGGAATATTCTTATCATACCCACCGGCAATCAAAATAACTTTTCTATCAAAGGAATTAAGTCCTGCTAAAGTTCTAGTTGGACTCGATGCAATTGAATCATTATAAAATTTAACACCATTTAATTCTCTTACAAACTCAATTCTATGCTCTACTCCACTAAAATCAATTGCAACATGTCGCATGTTTTCTATAGAAACATAACCATATACAGCTGAAAAAGCAGTAATTAAGTTTTCAATATTATGCATACCAATCAACTTCACTTCATCCTTATTGCAAACGAATCTGCCATCAACATATAAACTGCCATCTTTATAATAGCTAAAGGCATTCTCCTTCATACTAAACATTCTTAAATTGCTTTTTACTTCTTCCCTCATTGAATATGTTATATCGTTATCCCTATTTAGAACTGTTATTCCCTCACTGCTTTGGTGTTTAAATATATTTTTCTTTGAATCAACATATTCATCCATATCTGTATGGTAATCTAAATGATTAGGGCTTAAATTAGTTATTACTGAAACATCCGGCGATATATCAAAATCCATAAGCTGAAAACTTGAAAGTTCAAGAACTACTAAATCATCCTCTTTAATCTCCTCAATCTTTTCAAAAAGAGGAATTCCTATATTACCGCCTAAATAAACATTATATCCTTGCTTTTTTAGCATCTCATATATTAAAGTTGTTGTTGTAGTTTTTCCGTCACTACCCGTAACTCCAAAAATTTTACCTTTACAGTATTTTACAAGTTCTCTGATTTCCGATGTTATATAGGCTCCTTTTTGTTTTGCTCTTAAAAGATACTCATTTGTAGGAAGAAGGGAAGGTGTTCTAAATATTACCTCATATTGGTCTATTTCTTCTAAATAATTATTGCCCAAAACAAATTTAACTCCTAAATTTTCTAACTCTTCTTTTGCTTCAATCTCTTCCTTCTTATCAAAAGCGGTAACAATTGCGCCATAACTTATCAATTTTTTTATAAGAGGTCTATTGCTGACTCCAATTCCAATAACAGCAACCCTTTTTCCCTTTATAAATTCCTTAAATTCTTTAAAATCTCTCACCTTAATAACCTCCATTTTTCAATACTTTTCTCAATTCCTTTAAATCATCAATATAAACATCGTATAATGACCTGTTATATATAATACTTGCAGGATGATAAAGTGGAAAAATTGTATAACCGTTAACTTTTATTATTTTCCCATGGTATTCCCCAATGCTTGCCTTATCTGAAACTATAGCCTTTAAAGGAACATTTCCAAGGGTAACTATAATACCAGGCTTTATATAGTCGATTTCCTTAAAAAGAATCACCTTGGATACCTCTATCTCCTTCTTGCTTGGTGGCCTGTTTGATTTCTTGTTTGTCTTTTCATTTACTTTAAATGGTCTGAATTTAACCACATTCGTTATGTATATATCTTCCCTTTTTAAATCAAGTATTTTTAAGAATTCATCTAGATTTTTACCTGCTTGACCTACAAAAGGCCTTCCCATCTCTTCTTCGAACCTGCCTGGCGCTTCACCAATCAGCATTATTTTAGCACCAATATTTCCTTCTCCAAATACAATCTTTTGTTCTACTCCTAACCTTTCTCTTGCTAAATCCTCATATTCCTTTTTAAGTAAAATCAACTCATCCATAATCATTCCTCCAAAATAATTTTATAGCAAAACAAATATTATTACAATTGAGTTGTTTAATAAAAACTATCAACAAAAAATCTTAGAGACTGTTTTTTAGTTTAAACAATCTCTAAGATAAACTAATGCACCGTAAGAGTAGTATTAATTATTGAAATTCAGGAAGATTGTCTAAATTGTTATCATCATTACCATCTGGCAAACTTCTGAGATATTTTTCTCCTTTCTTTGAAGTTCCAACCCTGACGCCTTCTATTTGTCCTTCGCTGGCAAGCCTTACACCTTCTTCCTTTGAAACAATCTTGCCATCACTAAGTTTATAAGCAACTATTTCACCTTTATCGTCATGCTTAACAGCTGTAATCCTTAGCAAAGTTATCTCCTCCCTTTAAAAAATCTTTATCATTATTATCTCTAAGTAAAAAGAATATATACCCTTAAAAATAATTTAAGACTCTGAAAAATTTACTTCTCAGAGCCTTAACTAAAAATAATATATTTTAAAGTCATAAAAATTAAATCAACTTAACATCACGTATCTTTTTAAAATCCTCCCACGCCTCTTTCTTTTTTGATGGGTCTCTTAATAGTGCCGAAGGGTGATATGTTGGCATTATTAAAAAATCACCTTTTTTTACCCAATTGCCTCTATCCTTTGTAATTCTAATATTTTTATCTATTATATGCCTTGCAGCTGTTGCCCCAAGACAAACTATGATTTTAGGCTTTATGATTGCTACTTGTTTTCTTAGATAGTTAATGCAAATATCAGCTTCATCGTCAAATGGAACCCTGTTATTGGGCGGCCTGCATTTAACTATATTTGCTATATAAACATCTTCTCTTTTAAGATTTATAGCCTCTATCATCTTAGTTAAAAGTTGCCCAGCCTTTCCAACAAAGGGCCTTCCTGTTCTATCTTCCTCTTCCCCTGGCCCCTCTCCTATAAACATAATCTTAGAATTGGGGTTTCCTTCTCCAAAAACAACATTAGTTCTTTTTACGCCTAATCTGCATTTTTTACATGACATAACCAAATTATTTAATTCTATTAATTTATCCTCCATAATACCACCTATATTTTACATAGTTGCATTTACTTCTAATCTCCTCTTGAGCTTATAAACCTGATTGAAGGTTATAGCTGATAAAACAACAAATCCACCTAAAAGTGCCCATGGAGTTGGTCTTTCGTTAAGAACCAAAAATGTCCATAATGGATTTAAAAGAGGTTCAATAACAGGTATCAAGACTGCTTCAATTGCTGTTATATGCTTAATTGCCTTTGCATAAAGAAGATAAGGAAGTCCAAGTTGAATAGTTCCAAGAAGTAATAAACCCAGCCAGCTCATTTTAGAAGGCATACTCTGCAGCATAAAAGGAATTGAAATGACTGCTGTTATTAGATTTCCAATAATTAAAGACTCTTCGGGAGACTTATCCTTTTGCTTTCTCATATATATAGCTAAAAGTGCATAGGTAATACCGCTAAGTATTGAAAGAAGGTTGCCAAGAAAATTCTTTGTTTCAAGTTTACCTATAAAAAACAGTATCATTCCTAAAAACACAATGAATATTGTTATCCAATCTATCTTCTCTACTTTTTCCTTCAATACAATATAGCTCAAAAATGCAACAAAAATAGGGGCAGTATACTGTAGCATGATAGCATTTGCAGCAGTTGTCAGTTTAGTCGCACTGACAAAAAGTATAACAGTAGCAGCATATGTTAATGCACATATTATCTGGTCCTTAGAACGATTAAATTTAACCTTTCTGACGACAACGATTAAAAATATAGCTGAAATTAAACTTCTCATGCCAGCAATGGCTATTGGATTCCACTGAACTAATTTTATAAAAACCCCACCTAGACTCCACAAAATAGATGATAATACTAAAAATAAAACTGCTCTATTTCTATCAACAAAACCCATAATTATTTTCTCCTTAAGATTATCTTTTAAAATCAAACAACTTATTAATAGGAAATTGAATAAAATCAAATATCTGTGATTTTACAATATCATCCTTGGAATAAGTTTTTGGAATCCCATAATACCCATTTTCATCTATATTGAATATCTCAACAGTCCTGGATTGTGGATTAATTATCCAGTATTCCTTAACACCAAATCTCATATATAAATTCATTTTTACTACATAATCCCTTGAAGCAGTTGAATGTGAAAGAACTTCAACTATTAGAGCAGGAACCCCTGCAAAACCTCTCTCATTAATTTTTTCACGCTCACAAATAACTAACAAATCAGGTTGAACTATATTTTTCTCATTTTTATCTTCTAATATAACATCAAAAGGTGAAATCACAGGAACACATTCGTTATCTTCAAGTAAATTCTCAAACAAAACATTAAGTCTTGATATAATCCTTTGATGTTCAAAAGTAGGAGAAGATAATAGATAAATTTCACCGTCTA
This sequence comes from Caloramator mitchellensis, assembly GCF_001440545.1. NCBI lineage: Bacteria > Bacillati > Bacillota > Clostridia > Eubacteriales > Clostridiaceae > Caloramator > Caloramator mitchellensis. The sequence goes on along the minus strand of NZ_LKHP01000030.1, from coordinate 367 downwards.
TCAGCTCTGCTCTTTGTTTTTCTGCAATAGCTAAGTATTCATCATATGTGAATTTTCTATTAGATTGCGCCAGCATAAAACCACCCCTAATCAATTATACAATAACTAAGACTATATTATCATTTAGATAAAAAAAACTCAATAAAAAAGTGCCTACCACCTAAGATAACTTAAGTGATAGGCACTCCTTAGTATGTATAATGGTGGAGATGAGGAGATTCGAACTCCTGACCCCCTGCTTGCAAGGCAGGTGCTCTCCCAACTGAGCTACACCCCCATATTAAATTGGTGGGCCTTCAGGGACTCGAACCCCGGACCGACCGGTTATGAGCCGGTTGCTCTAGCCAGCTGAGCTAAAGGCCCTTAA
>NZ_LKHP01000029.1 GCF_001440545.1 Caloramator mitchellensis | reverse complement strand
CAAATTTTTTGACGCTTACGTTCTATTACTGCTACTGCCACTTGCTCTGATTGTTTTGTTACGTTTTCTACAGATATCACTATGTTTTGTCCTTGCTTTGCCTGTTCTTTTGTCGCTACTGTTATTTGTCTTACCTGTTCTCTTGCGTTTCCTACTCCCTTTATTATTTCTTCTACTCCCTTTGCTTGTTCTATTACTGCTACTGCCACTTGTTCTGATTGTTTTGTTACATCAGCAATTATTTTTATCATGTTTTCACCTTGCTGCGATTGTTCTTTCGTTGCCACTGTTATTTGTTTAACTTGTTCTCTTGCATTTCCTACTCCCTTTATTATCTCTTCTACCGCAAAAGCTTGTTCCCTTGTTGCACTTGTTATCTGAGTTACCTGTTCTGAAACATTTTTCATCGCATCTAACACTTTAACAGTTCCTTTGCTTTGTTCTTCAGTAGCAATATTAATTTGACGAATTTCAGTATTAACATTATCTATACCATTAACTATAGTTTCAATAACTTTTCCCATTTCGTTGCTTAATTTTGTTCCATGTTCTACCTTGTCAGTTCCTACTTCAATTGCCTTTATTGCTTGTGTTGTTTCACTTTGTATTCCTTTAATTAATACAGATATTTCTTTTGTAGCTGTAGCTGTTCTTTCTGCAAGTTTTCTTACTTCATCTGCTACTACAGCAAAACCCTTTCCATGTTCACCAGCTCTTGCAGCTTCTATTGCGGCATTTAATGCTAATAGATTTGTTTGTTCTGCAATGTCATCTATTACTTCTATTATGCTTCCAATTTTTTCAGAACTTTTTCCCAAATTATTTATTACATCTCCAGCTTTAGATATAACAACAGATATTTCCTGAATTGCTTGCATGGTGTCTTCAACTGCTTTATGTCCAGTTTTAGCTTCATTATGGAGAGTTTCACTTAATTTACCTACATTTTGAGCATTACCTGCCACTTGATTGATTGAAGCCGCCATATTTTCTACAACTTTATAAGTTTCGGTTGAAGCTTTTTCTAATTTTTCAGCATTTCCTGCTACTCCCTTTATCGATTTACCCATCTGTTCTATCGATGCTGATATCTGCTCTACAGAATTTGCTGTGCTTTCGCTATTTCCTGCCACTTGCTGTATGCTCGCTACTATCTCTTGTATCGCTGCTGCTGCTTCTTGCGCTGATCCCTTCAGGCTTTCTGCGTTTCCTGCTACTCCCTTTATTGACTTACCCATCTGTTCTATCGATGCTGATATCTCTTCTACTGAACTTGCTGTGCTTTCGCTATTTCCTGCCACTTGTTGTATGCTAACAGCCATCTCTTCTAAAGAACTTTTTGATTCATTAACTAATTTAACTAGTTCTTCGGAATTTGTGTAAACACCATTAATCGAATCAAAAATTCTTCCCGACATACTATTTGTTTCTTCAATTGCAACACTCTGTTCAGCTGTTCCTTTGTTTATTTGCTCCGTTACTATCGACAATTCACTTACCTTTTCTTCAATCTTGCCACTTAAGTTTATCATTCTATTAACATTTTTTGAATAACCTTTTCCTTCAAGATAACTTATTGCAATACTTCTTTTAATACTCATATATAATTCCCCCTAATCTTAAATTATTTCGTTTTTATCCGTTTGAACAACCTTTTTAAAACCTACCATTTTTAAAATTCCTGAAACATCCAATATACATGCAACGCTACCATCTCCTAAAATCGTTGCTCCTGAGTAACCTTCAATTTTTCCTATATATGTTCCTAAAGGTTTAACAACTATTTCTTGATTTCCAATCAATTCATCCACAACTAAACCAAACCTTTTTTCTGCAACGCCGAGTAATACAACAAAAATTTTATTATTCTTCTTTTTTCTGGGTATATTAAAATAATCCTGTAAACATATAAGTGGGATAATCTTATCTCTAATAGTAGTTACAGCTTGCCCTTTTACATATTCAATATCTTCATTAGTTTTTCTTACTATTTCAACAACATTGCTCATGGGAAGCGCATATGATTCATCGTTTATTTTCACTAGTAATCCTGTTAAAATAGCTAAAGTTAATGGAAGTTTAATTGTAATTTTCGTCCCTATTCCAATCTTTGTTTCAACTTCAATTATTCCATTCAGTTTATCAATGCAGTTTCTTACTATGTCCATTCCTACTCCACGACCAGAAACTTCACTTACCTCCGAAGCAGTGGATAGTCCAGAGTGAAAAATGAGGTTTATTATCTCACTATCTGACATTAATTCTGCATCCTGACTTGTAATTACTTTTTTCTTGATTGCCGATTCTTTAACTTTATTTATATCAATTCCCTTGCCATCATCTTCAACTGTCAACACAACATTGTTTTCCTGATGAAACGCCGAAATTCGCAATGAACCTTTTGATGGTTTTCCTAAATTTATTCTTTCTTCGGGCGTCTCTATTCCATGGTCAATAGCATTTCTTATAATATGAATTAAAGGGTCGGTCATTTCTTCAATAATTGACCTATCCATTTCCGTTTCTCCACCATCAAGAATTAATTCAATATCCTTATTCAATGATTCAGCTAAATCTCTCACCATTCTTGGGAAACGATTGAACAATTGTTGAATAGGTAACATTCTAGTTTTCATTACCACTTCCTGCAATTCACTTATTATCCTTGATACATGAGTTGAAACACCTAATAAATCATCTGTCAAATTGTCTGTTGTGTATTTGCCATGTAATATGTTGCCTATTTGATTTATTCTTGTATGTTCAATTAACAATTCACCTACTAAATTCATCATTTTCTCAAGTTTATCAACGTTTACTCTCACAGTTTGTCCAATTTTTCTATCAGTATTTTCTAAAGTTGAAGCCTGTGTAATTTCCTTTAAATTTTCGTTATTATTAGCTTTAACTTCTGTATTTCTATTAAGCTTACTAATATCGAATTCACGAACTCTAAAAGCTTCAATATCCATAATTTCATTATTTCCTTTTTGTTCTAAAGACTTAGCATCAAGTGATGTAACAATAAGGTATTTAATATCATTTATTTCTGAATTTTCCGGTATTTCCGATAAATCAGGATTTGTCCTTATAACCTGCCCTAATTCATTTAAATAATTATTAATTAAATGAAATCTTATTGATTTCATAGCGCTTTCGCTTGATATTCTAACATCACAAATTAAGCAATTTAATTCATTTAACATCGATTGTTCAATTTGCGCAATACAGTCAAAATCAAGTTCAAACTCTGTTTCTGAATTATCACTCATGATGTTCAATTCTTTTTTGTCACAATGTGGCTCTTGATTCATTATTTTTTCTAATTCATTCAAAATGCTTGTAATATCTATATTAATGTTTTTTCTATCTAGCATAAATGCCTCTTTTAATAGTTTCAACAAATCCAAGCATTGAAACAGTGCGTTTATTATTCTTTTAGTTATTATTGTTTTTTGACTTCTAATTCTTTCAAGTAAATTTTCCATATTATGAGTTAATATTTTCATCTTTTCAAAACCAATAGCTGCTGAAGAACCCTTTAAAGTATGAGCTACTCTGAACAACTTATTTATTGTTTCTTCCTTTTCTTGATTATTCTCTAAATATAAAATACACTGTTCCAATGATTGCAGCTGTTCTTCAATTTCTTCATAAAAAGCAGCTAACATTTCTGGGCTATCAAAAATTCCTGCCATGCCACCCCTCCTTTCTAATCATTTAAGATAGTATTTATTTCCAATATACTTGCAACACCCTCATCGATAATTCCAACTCCTGCAAAATTATTTCCATCAATACCTGCAACCATTTCTGGAGGAGGTTGAATATCTGAAAATTTTGTAACGTAATTTACTTTGTCTACAACTATTCCTACCATTTCATCTTTAATTTTGACAAAAATAATTCTAGTTGATTTTGTTGTCTCGTAATTTTTTAGGCCAAATTTCTTGTGCAAACTAATGACTGGAACAATTTTCCCTCTAAGGTTGATGATCCCTTCCAGAAAATGTTTTGTATTATGAACAACTGTTATTCTCTGCATTTTAATAATTTCATAAACATCACATATTCTTAATGCATACTTTTCTTTTGATAATTCAAAAACTACATACTGCATTTCAAGTAAATTCTCCAAAATTTCACCTCCATTTTCATATTAAAGCTTGCTTAGAGTTTGCACTACATAATCTTCCTTAAACGGTTTAACAATAAATCCTTTCGCTCCTGACATCACTGCTTCTTTTACAAAACTTTCTTGTCCTAACGCTGATATCATTACAATTTTTGAATTTGGGTCAATCTTTCTGATAGCCTTAAGAGCTTCAACACCATTCATCTCCGGCATCGTTATGTCCATTGTTACTATATCTGGTAAGAGTTCCATGTATTTTTTTACCGCTGCTGCACCGTTCTCAGCTTCACCTGCAACTTCAAATCCATTCCTTTCCAATATCGCTTTGATTGCCGTCCTCATAAAAGCTGCATCATCGACCACCATAACTCTTTTCATCTCTTTCCCCCATTTCATTATTTTTTGCATAAAAATAGGTAATGCTTATGATAGCATTACCTAAGAACTTATATATATAAATTCCTATTAATTGGTAACCCAGCTATCTTAGCAAAAACGCCTTAGATCTGAAGCTTTGCGTCCTTATCTTTCGATAAGTTTGCCTTTTTCAATCATTTATTTTCAATTCTTTAGTTCCAAATAATTTGATATCAAATTGTATTTTACAGGCTTACTAATATAATAACCCTGAACCTTTGTGCAGCCTAAATCTCTTAACAAATTTAACTGACTTAAATTTTCAACTCCTTCTGCAATTACATCAATACCAAGTTCTAAAAACGTTTCTATAAATTTTTTTATCATCAATCTGACTCTATAATCTTCTTCAATCTTATCAATCAATTCTTTACATATTTTTATTTCTTTTACTGGAATTTTAAAAACATTTGTAATCTGAGAATATGCATCCCCATAATCATCAAGCGCAAATTCTATTCCTAAATCCGTTATTTTATCCAGCATGTGATTCTGTAATTCATCAATATTTGTAGCATTTGTTTCAGTTATCTCAAAGACAATTTTTTTAAAATCAATATTGTATTGTTTGCCCAACTTTAAAATGCTATCAACAAAATCAATGTTGCTTAATTGTTTTGGAGATATATTTATATTGGTTCTTAACTTAATCCCATCAGAATTCCATTTATTGACTTGCCCAAAAACTTTTTTTATCATATAGATACCAAATTCATTTATCAATCCCGATTCTTCTAACAATGGTATAAATTCTACCGGGGAAATCTCTCCAAATTCTGTGTTTCTCCATCTAGCCAGGGCTTCAACATCGACTATTTTATTTAGATTCAAATCATAAATAGGCTGATAAACAACATAAAATTCTTCATTAATTAATGCTTTTTTTAGGTTTAAAATAAGTTCAGCCTTCCTTTTAATTTTCATCTCTATATCAGAATTATAAACAGTCGACCTATATTTGCCTTTTGATTTTGAAACACTCATGGCAGAATCAAGCTTACGCAAAAATTCATTTGCAGTTTCTTCTTTATCAGATACATGGATACCTGTGCTAACTGTTAAAGATATTCCCTTATCCTCCAATAAATAAAATGCGCTTAATTGTTTCATTAAATTTTCTGCATACCGTTTTATATAACTAAGCTCTTTATCATGCATTAAAACCAAAAATTCATCCTCGTAAAATTTAAAAAGAATCGAATTATCATATAAGTTATTTTTTAATTTATTCGAAAAACTTACTAACAATTTATCTCCGAAATTGAATCCATAAGCATTGTTTAGATATTTAAAATTATCTATATCCAAAAGAATGGCTCCAAGCTTTTTATTTTTATTTTTTTCATAATACTCATAAAAATAATTTCTATTTGGAATAAGCGTCAGCTCATCTATAAAATACCCCTCAATATCACTTGCAACTTTCATTCTTACCCTCCAGTAAAAGTTGTTTTTGCATTTTAAAGTTTTTCATTCACTTTTCACAGTTTCGACTATATTCTTCTATTTATATTATAATATACCAATATTCATCATCAAGGATAATTTTACGACAAATTTTGCGTTTATTGATAGACAATATTCGTCTTTTTACAGCAAAACTTCTGTTATTAGTTTCGATAACTCAAATTCTAAATTAACTATTTCATAATTATTGTTACTTGTTATCATTATAATTGGTCTTGATAATATATTTTTATTTTGACTAATTACTACTCCTTCATCTCCAGTATTTAATCTTACTTTTAATCCATTTGGATATGGCCTGATTGAATTTATAAAACCTTTGAATATTTCTTCATTTAATTTATTCAACCCTAAGGTTGTAATTTTTTCAATAGCTTCATGTGGCAACAAGTTGTCCTTCCCTAAAATAAAATTGACGTATAAATCACTTATATTTATTATTTTTGCAAATTCGTATATCTTTTCACCTTGAATCATCATAGGACCCGAACCATCTTCAAATTCATGATGCTGCAGAACTGAAATATATGTTGTTGGTTTAAATGAAACGTTCCCTTTCAACAAATTATATGCTGCCTCAGGATGTTTCTGATAATCCTCTTCTATTATTTTCCCTATGTCATGCAACAAAGCAGCCAAAGATAAATTAATCATTTTCTTTGCATCATATTTCAAATAACTTGCAATAATTATAGATACAAGTGTTACATCGATTGAGTGATTAGCCAAACTAAACATATCTTTATTTTTTGTAAAATTATTTAAAATTATTGCATTTTCAGATAAATTAATATTATTTATTATTTCTTCAACTATATTAATAGATTTTTCATAATTTACTGTGTTATTTTTTTTAATTTCTACAAATAGCTCATTCAAAGCCTTAATTAATCTAATCTTTATTTGGGAATCCAATACCTCCTGTAAAGCAAGCGAATCATCTCCATATTTATCATATATATAAACAGTATTGATTCCCATATCTTGAAGTCTTTTGATAATTCTCTGCGTCAATTGTGTTCCTGATTTCAGGAACATAATTCCGTCTTCATTATAAATTGTATATGCTATTTTTTCTCCTTCTAAATTATTGTTCAAAATTGCCAATCTCATACAGATGCACAACTCCTTATATTTTTAATTACAATTTCAATATAATTATAATATTATTTAAAATATTTTCAAATATATTTTGATATATTTCAACATATATTTGCTAATTTTTACAATAATTTTACATTTTCAATAAAGTTTTTGTTATCATCAATATTATTTTCCAATTTAATAAAAATAAGGCTCCTCGATTAATTCAAGAAGCCTTTAATTCTTTTGGTTTTAATTTTTTACATCATGAATATTTGAAGTATTTACTTACAGCTCCATAAATTATGATTACTCAAGTTTAAACATATTTACTCTATTTGCCAAATCCATA
>NZ_LKHP01000028.1 GCF_001440545.1 Caloramator mitchellensis | reverse complement strand
GAATAGATTAATTTTAAAAGCTTTTAAACCTTATATAGGACTTCCAAGAGGTGTATACATTCTATTTTTTGCAAGAATAATAAACGCTATGGGGAACTTTGTTTTTCCTCTTTTAACAATGTATCTTACAGATAAATTAGGGTTAAGTTCAAAGACAGCAGGTCAATTTGTAAGCCTTGCAGCCATGTCCTACTTTCCTGGAGCAATAATAGGTGGAAAATTATCCGACCATATAGGTCGAAAAAAGGTTTTGATTACATCACAATTGTTGGCAGGTTTATTATTTTTGCCCTGCGCTTTTTTAGAAAAATCGATGCTAATTCCTTGGTTGCTTATTTTAGCTGGAGTTATGAATGGAGCAGCTCAACCGGCAAGCAGTGCACTTCTTACTGATATTACTACAAAAGAAAACAGAAAACAAAGTTTTTCACTGCTTTATCTTGGGATAAACATCGGATTTTCAGTAGGGCCATTAATAGCTGGATTTTTATACAAAAATTATATTCAGTGGGTCTTTTTAGGGAATACAATTTCTATAATAGTTGCAACATTTCTTGTAGCTCATTTTGTTGAGGATAAGAAAGCTGAAATTAACAATGAAGATGAAGAATTATTAGCAGATGAGGACAGCAATACCTTTAGGGAACTTTTAAAGAGGAAACAATTGCTTGTATTTGGTGTGATATCTATAGCCTTTTCATTTGCATATTCACAGGGTAATTTTGCAACTACAATGCAATTAAAGGAAGGATTTGGACAGGAGGCTTCAAAATATGTAGGATTGCTAAATTCGGTAAATGGACTTACGGTTATTATTCTGACGACTGTTATTATACATATAACTAAGAAAAACAAAGCAATCTTCAATATATTTTTAGCAGGGATATTCTTTGCTGTAGGATTTGGAATGCTGTATTTCGTGCGTTCAGCTCATTTTTATATATTATCAACAATTATTTGGACAATTGGTGAGATACTAAGCGCTACTAACTCAGGTGTATATATTGCAAATCATTCGCCAACCAACTATAGGGCAAGATTTAGTGCACTTATGAATATAATATCGGGGTTTGGACATGGAATTGGACCGTATTTAATGGGCACTTTCATCGGTATTTATGGGGTAAGGATGGTATGGCCGCTTGTTTTTGGAATAACAAGTATTGCAACCCTTCTTATGTTCTTATTATATAAAAACGAACGAAGTGAATAGTAAGTTATGCACTCGATATGAGTGCTTTTTTTATTGATAAAATTATAACAGCACCACACAAAACAATATAACAGTAAATAAATAATCGAAAAAAACTTGAAAAATTATCAAAAAATCTATTGATACAGAAAACAAAATATATTATAATAAATCTATGGAAAAGAATTTTCTTTTAATAGGAGGTTTTACATATGAAATTTAATGAATGGAAAGATTTTGTTGGCGGAAATTGGAATGAGGATATAGATGTAAGAGATTTTATACAAAAGAACTATACTCCATATGAAGGAGATGCAAGCTTTTTAAAGGGACCTACTGAAAGAACAATTAAAGTATGGGATAAAGCAAAAAAGTTATTGCTTGAAGAAATAAAAAATGGAGTAATTGATATAGATACAGAAACAATATCAGGCATAAATGCCTACAGGCCTGGATATTTAGATAAAGAAAACGAAATTATTGTAGGATTTCAAACAGATGCTCCACTAAAAAGAATAGTTAATCCATGGGGCGGAATCAAAATGGCAGTAAATGCTGCAAGAGCATACGGATACGAAGTTAACAAAGAAATAGTGGATATATTTACTAAGTATAGAAAAACACATAATCAAGGTGTATTTGATGCATATACTGATGAAATGAAACTTGCAAGAAAAACAGGTGTTATTACAGGACTTCCTGATGCATATGGAAGAGGAAGAATAATAGGTGATTACAGAAGGCTGCCACTTTATGGCGTTGATTTTCTTATCGAAAAGAAAAAGGAAGATAAGAAAAGACTTAATGGGCCAATGGTGGATGAAACGATAAGATTAAGAGAAGAAATCACTGAACAGATAAAGGCTTTAGAAGAATTAAAGGAAATGGCAGCTTGCTACGGATATGATATTTCAAGACCGGCAAAGGATGCAAAGGAAGCTGTTCAATGGTTATACTTTGCTTATCTTGCAGCGATAAAGCAGCAGAATGGTGCTGCGATGTCCCTTGGTAGAGTAAGCACATTCCTAGACATATATATTGAGAGGGATTTAAGAAACGGTGTGATAACTGAAGAAGAAGCACAGGAATTAATAGACCAGTTTGTAATTAAATTAAGGCTTGCAAGACACCTGAGAACTCCTGAGTATAACGAACTATTTGCTGGAGACCCAACATGGGTTACTGAGGCAATCGGAGGAATGGGAGAAGACGGTAGAACACTGGTTACAAAAAACAGCTTCAGATTTATGCATACATTAATAAATCTTGGACCAGCACCTGAACCAAATATGACTATTTTGTGGTCGCAAAACTTGCCAGAAAACTTTAAAAAATTCTGTGCAGAGATATCAATTAAGACCGACTCGATACAATATGAAAATGATGATGTTATGAGACCATTATTTGGAGATGACTATGCAATAGCTTGCTGTGTATCTGCAATGAAGGTTGGAAAACAGATGCAGCTATTTGGTGCGAGAGCAAATTTAACTAAGGCTCTATTATATGCAATAAACGGCGGAGTGGATGAAATATTAAAGGTGCAGGTTGGACCTAAGATGGAAATACCAAGTGGGGAATATCTTGAATATAACGATGTTATGTCAAGATTTGAAAAGGTAATGGCATGGCTTGCGGGACTTTATGTAGACACAATGAACGTAATACACTATATGCATGATAAATATGCCTATGAATCACTGCAGATGGCACTACACGATACAAATGTAGAAAGACTTATGGCTTTTGGTGTGGCGGGACTTTCTGTTGCTGTTGATTCATTAAGTGCAATAAAATATGCAAAAGTAAAACCAATAAGGGAAGATGGAATAGCAGTTGATTTTGAAATAGAAGGCGAATATCCAAAGTTCGGAAACGACGATGATAGAGTTGATACGATTGCAGTTGAGCTTGTAGAAAAATTTATTGATGAATTAAGAAAGCATTACGCATATAGAAATGCAAAACATACGATGTCTGTTTTGACAATTACATCAAACGTTGTATATGGCAAAAAGACAGGCTCAACTCCGGATGGAAGAAAGAAGGGTGAAGCATTTGCACCTGGGGCAAATCCAATGCATGGAAGAGATATTGAAGGAGCATTGGCATCATTAAACTCAGTTGCAAAGATTCCATATTCAAGCTGCATGGATGGTGTTTCAAATACGTTCTCAATCCTACCTGATGCTTTAGGAAAGGATATGGATAGCAGAATAAATAATCTTGTTGCTATTATGGACGGATACTTTGCACAGGATGCACATCATTTAAATGTTAATGTTTTAAATAGAGAAATGCTTGAGGATGCTATGGAACATCCTGAAAAATATCCTTCATTGACAATTAGAGTTTCAGGATATGCAGTTAATTTTTCAAGATTAACAAAAGAACAACAACTTGAGGTTATAAAAAGAACATTCCATGAAAGAATATAAGGAAGTGATTAAAATGATTAAGGCAAGGGTTCATTCGATTGAGACAATGGGGCTTGTAGACGGACCAGGAATAAGAACGGTAGTATTTATGCAGGGCTGTAAATTAAGATGTGCCTATTGCCATAATCCTGATACATGGGACATAAAGGGTGGAGAAGAAATAACTGTCGATGAACTTCTAAATAAAGTTAAAAGATATAAGGTATATTATAAACGCTCGGGAGGAGGAGTCACTCTCTCTGGGGGTGACCCTCTATTACAACCTGAATTTGTTGCCGAGTTTTTTAAAAGATGCAAAATGGAGGGAATTCATACAACACTTGATACATCAGGATACGGCATAGGTCATTACGATGAAATACTAAAGTATACAGATTTGGTTCTTTTAGATATCAAACACATCGACGATATTGAACACAAGAAACTTACAGGTGCAAACAGGCATGGCTTTTTTGAATTTCTTAATGCAGTAAAAAGAAATGGAACAAAACTTTGGATAAGACATGTTGTTGTTCCGGGAATTACAGATAAGGATGAGCATATAAGAAAATTAGCTGAATTTATAAACACAATCCCTAATGTAGAAAAGGTTGAGCTTTTGCCATATCATCTTCATGGAGTAAATAAATATAAGGAGATGAATATCCCTTATAGATTAGAAGGTGTTCCTGCTCTTGAAAAGGAAAGACTAAGAGAGTTATTAGATGTATTGAACAGAACATTAAAGTTAACTTCTGATGATAAAAAGGAAATAGCAATATAAAGTCAAGTGTCAACACTTGGCTTTTATGTTTTTTGTCGTTTTTATAGAAATAATTAATTTATATGCTTCATGATATATTTTTTATCTATTTTACATAAACTTCTTTTCTATATTAGAATTAAGTTGAGTTAAATTTAGGGAGGGGAATATTTTGAAAAAAATTATAAGTTTATTATTAATGCTAATTTTTACAGTATCTTTGTTTTCTGCTTGTTCAAAGAAAGAACAAAATTTAACGACAAGCACAGGTTTTAAGATTGTTTCAACAGATGAATTGAAGGATAAAATAGGCAATAGCGACTATGTAATAGTAGACACAAGAATAAACGATGCCTATAACGGATGGAAGCTTGATGGTGTTAAAAGAGGCGGACATATTCAAGGTGCTACAGATTTTGCAGCAAATTGGCTTGATGTTGATTTAAAGGATAAGGATGCAAAACTATTAGAAATTGCAAAGAACAAAGGAATAGTGCCAGAAAAAAATATAGTCCTATATGATGCGAATGGAAAGGACGCAGAAAGAGTTGCGGATTTCTTAAAGAAAAATGGTTATGAAAAGTTATTTGTATACGATGTAAAGGGCTGGGCAGAGGATGAAACTCTACCAATGGAAAGCTATAAAAATTATACTATGCTAGTTCCAGCTACCTGGGTTAAGGATTTAATTGATGAAAAAAATCCTGAGACATTTAATGGTGGTCCAGTAAAGATATTTGAAGTAAGCTGGGGTGAAGATTCACCTGATTATAATGCAGGGCACATTAAGGGTGCTGTCCATATAAACACTGATGAAGTTGAAGAAGGACCTATGTGGAACAAACTCTCAGATGATAGACTTGAAAAATTTGCACTTAACAATGGGATTACAGCGGATACGACAGTAGTCCTCTATGGAACAGATAATATGGCAGCCTATAGAGTAGCTGTAATATTAAAATACATGGGAGTTAAGGATGTAAGAGTATTAAACGGTGGCTTTAATGCTTGGAAAAGAGAAGGATATGAAATCGAAACGGCTAAGAATGCAAAATCACCTGTTGCAGAGTTTGGTGTAAAAGTTCCAGTCAATAAAGGATATATAGTGGATTTACCAGAAGCAAAAGCTATACTAAATGATAAAGAAGGTAGTTGTTTAGTGGACATTAGAAGCTGGGTTGAGTATATAGGCGAAACTTCAGGTTATGACTACATCAAAGGAAAAGGAAGACCTGCAGGAGCTGTTTGGGGACATGCAGGCTCGGACCCTAACAATTTACAGGATTTTAGAAATGTTGACGGAACAATGAGAAATGCTAACGAAATTTTAGCCTTCTGGAAAGAATGGGGAATTACTCCTGATAAAAATCTTTCCTTCTTCTGTGGAACAGGCTGGAGAGCTGCTGAAGTTTTATATTATGCTGACGTTATGGGCTTACAAAAGATTAGCCTTTACGACGGTGGATGGAATGAATGGAGCAATACGAAGGGATTGCCAATTGAAGTTGGTGAACCAAAAAGATAAAATAAAGAGGATGCAGATGCATCCTCTAATTTTTCAATAAACATTAGGAGGAAAACATGAAAAGGATTATTAGTATAATTTTAACTTTTTTTCAGGCTTTATCTGTTATAGCTGCGTTGACTTTGCAATATCTAGCAAATAAAAAAATGGGTGTTGCTAGATTTTTAATCTTTTATAAGAGCGAGTTCTCAAAATCTCTATTTAGTCCTATTTATTTAAAACTATACGTTATAATAGCAATTATTATATTTATAATTCTAATATTGCTAACAATAACCAAACTAAAAAATAAGGCTTTAATGCTTTTGATTTTGAACTCGACGTCACTCATTTTATTAACTAATAAGCCTTTTTTGAATTTGAAAGCGGGATATTTTATTTTGATATCTTTAGCGTTAGCTGAAATTATAGAAATCATAAAATTAGGAATAAATTTTCCCAAGAATTAAAAAGCAAATCATTAAATCTCTTTAAATGAATAATTTTTGAAGGAATTTTAACTTTAAAATCTGTTTCATCACTGCTTACACCTAAGTATCCTTTTTTTAGATTATCAATATTAGGATTCAAGTAAACTTCTTTCCATTCAAATACTTCTGGATTCGTAATTGAAATTGCTGCTGCAGCATCCCAATTACAGAAGGCTCTAACTTTAAAATGAGTATACATGATTTCAACCCATGGAATAATGCTTTTATAAATATATTCAAAAACCTTTATTTTGCTGTTTTTCAGTTTTTCAAGTTCACCTTCTGAGAATATTGCCATACATGTAGTGTTTCCTGTTAAAATTGTTATATCACATTTTGAGGTTAAAAGGTTATATGCAGCCTCATAATCACAGGATAGATTAAGTTCATTTATATTGTTGCCCATTATAATTAATGGTTCAGTTAGTCCACCCATAATTACTATGTTTTTTACATTGTTATAAAAATCTTTATCATATAGATGAGCACCATATAAATTAGTTAGAGAGCCTGTCGCAAGTATGGTAATTTCTTTTGGATGTTTTTTAACTGTTTCAGCTAGAAATATAGCAGCATCAGTTATTCTATTACTTATATCTCCCCCTTTTATTACTGGAATTTCAATATTTAATTCCTGTGTGATTCTTAATGTATTTGCATATACCTCTTCAGCAGTTGAATTTCCATGAGTAGTAGTTATTGCTAATAAATCAATATCTTTTCTCCCCATAAGGTAAAGAAGAGTAAGCCCGTCATCAACGTCTCTTCCTAAAATACCCATAGTATTATCACAATCATATATAATTTTATGCATTCAATTCACCTCTTTTTTATCATCAAAATATTTCTTTACTGACAGAGCAAAAAGAACTAATGATAGAAATCCTGTTATGAGGAATAGGCCAAATTTTGTTGTTTTACCAATATTTTGACCTAAAATAGAGTAAACAATAGTAGCAGGAAGCTGACCGATACCAGTGGCCATTAGAAAAGAAACAAACGACATATGCAAAGGTTATAACAAAGGCAGGAAGTGGAACTGCAATGGATTGAAACATCATAAGAATTATAGAAACAAGAGGGGACCAAACTCCAAATGAATTTATATAATCTTTCACTTCCTTAATATTTAAGCTTGCAAGCATGAAGGAAATTTTGTTGATGGAGTTTTTAAATGTAGGGAAAATAAAATAGGAAAGACCCAAAATAAGAACTACAGTTAATTTAAGAAAAATTTTATTCTATGCTTCATGG
>NZ_LKHP01000027.1 GCF_001440545.1 Caloramator mitchellensis | reverse complement strand
GTTGTCTTTTAAGACAACAAGAAATTTTTTCTAACGGGGGAAATTATATGGGAAACATAAGAGAAATAATCATGTCATTAATTGCAGGTATGATTGTAGGTTTTATCTTTACAAAATTATTACTACCTATACCAGCACCGCCAAATATAACAGCCTTCATGGGCATTTTTGGAGTATGGTTAGGCGCAGTATTAGTAGATAATTTAGGGAGGATAAAATCATGAGTGCAATTTTCTTTGGAACATTAGCAGGAGTAATTTTAGGTGCAATTTTTAAAAAGCTAAGACTTCCACTTCCAGCACCTCCAACCCTTGCAGGTGTTTTAGGAGTTTTGGGAGTATTGCTCGGGAGCATGATTGCAGGAATGTTTTAATTTAAAGGCCTTGAGGAAAAATCTTCAAGGCTTTTTTATATTTTATCTTGTATATTTTTTTGACAAGTGGTAAAATAAATTTGATATTATAATAATAGAATTAGAGCTCCTGCCTCTCAAAACCAATAAGCCCAAGCAATTGGGCTATATTTTTTACGGAGGTGAAAATTTGAAAAGGGTATTTTATTTGCTCATTACGCTTCTTCTTTTAACTTCCTGCCAAAGAGTAAATCCAGAGATAAAAAACAAACTGAGCAGCCAAAAGATTGAAAGGATAGTTATAACCAATACACGATATGCAGGAAGATATTCAATTATAGATAAAAAAGCCATTGCAAGGTTTAAAAATAAAATAATTAAGGCAGAGGAAGCTTCTATAAATACAAATCTCGAACCCGACTTTATATTCGACTTCTATTCGGAAAATAAAAAAATTGCTTCATATAAATACATTGCTGAATTAAACGAAAACAATACCGTTAATCTATACGATGAAAGCGGGAAAACATATCGCATCCCAACTTCAATTGAGGATGAATTTATTAAACGACTACTAAAAAAAGATAGAAATGCAAACGTGCCGGACTACTACAAAGACTCAATCAACCTTATATTAGACAAACTTAATGTAAAGGACAAAACAATTGCAATTGACCTTAAAAAAGAAACTATGACTCTTAAATATCTCACCTCTGTAGAAATAAAAGAAATATTTGAGAGCATCAACAGAGATGGAATAAAAATAAATTTATTGGAACAAAATTCAAATTTTGACGTTCTAATAAGTATAAATACAAAAAAATATTCCGGAAACACAGTTCAATCTGAAATAACCGTAACTGATTCAAACGGCGCCAAAACAATTTACTTTATTGAAGGGAATTATAAAAATAAATGGGACTTTTTCATAAAATATAAATAAAGAACTGATGATGACTGCATCTAATACAAGAATAATATTCCTCAGTTAAGTTCAAAATATATTTATAAAAGTGAAAAGGAGGATGCGTATGAGAGCAGTTGTTAGCCAAGATACATGTATAGGATGCGGACTTTGCCCGTCCATTGCACCCGATGTGTTTGAAATGAAGGATGATGGCAAAGCCCATGTTATTGCAAACCCAGTTCCAAAGGATAGCGAAGATGCAGCAAAGGAAGCAGCAGATTCATGTCCAGTAAATGCTATAGCAGTTGAATAAAAGCTCTAACTTTATTGACTACCTAAATCTTTTTTTATGATTTAGGTAGTTTTTTTGCCTAAATTACTAATTAAATCTTTTGATTGATATTATTGCTACATATTTCAAAAAGTTGTAAAATTAATTAGTGCCAAAGTAAATTGACAAACAATTCAAGAAGTCAAGAAATCAAGTGAATGTCACCAATAGAAAGGATGATACTATGAAAAAGGCAGTAAAAGTTATATCGATTATACTTGTGGTTTTATCACTATTCATGCTTGTTATAATGAGCTTTAATCGTAAGATTAAAAAGGGGACAGAGGTTACGACGGATACGGTTAAAAGAGGAGAGATTGTTTCGTTGTTTTCAACAAGTGGGGTGGTTGAGTCAAAGGATAAGAAGGATTACTTTGGAGTTGGAAGCAAGGTTGTTAAAATTTACGTTAGTGAAGGGGAAAGGGTTAAAAAGGGGCAAAAGCTTTTAGAGTTTGAGGTTCAGG
The DNA here is from genome assembly GCF_001440545.1 of Caloramator mitchellensis. NCBI lineage: Bacteria > Bacillati > Bacillota > Clostridia > Eubacteriales > Clostridiaceae > Caloramator > Caloramator mitchellensis. The sequence goes on along the minus strand of NZ_LKHP01000027.1, from coordinate 6,081 downwards.
ACCTTACAAATCAGTTAAAGATTGCAGAAAATCAATTGGAGATTGCAAAGATACAGCTTGAGAATTTAAAGGAGCAAACATCATCTAAAAGCATAGATAATCAGATTAAAATACAAGAAAAGCAGGTGGAGATTGCAAGGCTTAATGTTTTGAGTATCAAGGATAATATAAGTAAGCAGCAAAGGTATATTACTGCAGATTTTGATGGAATTGTTACAGCTCTGAATGCCAAGGAAGGTTCACCATCTCAGGGAATCATTTTAACATTAGAAGACACTCGAAATCTTAAGGTCTCAATAAATGTTAATCAATATGATGTTGTAAATCTTAAGGTAGGGCAAAAGGCAAAGGTTAAATTTTACGACAGGGAATACGAGGGGGTTATTGATTATATAAGCCCTGTTGCAAGCAAGGTTCAATCTGCTCAGGGAATTGATACCATGATTAAGACAAGTATCAAAATTTTAAAATTAGATGAAACGATAAAATCTGGATTTGATGTTGATGTTGATATTATTCTTGGCAAAAAAGAAAATGCACTGAAAATCCCAGCCGAGGCAGTTATAACCGATAAATACGGAAATGAATTTGTATTCTTATTCAATGAAGGAATGGCAAACAAGAAAAAAATTAAAACTGGATTTACATCTGACGTCGATGTAGAGGTTTTAGAGGGACTAAAAGAAGGGGATAAAGTAATTTTAAACCCACCGTCTACATTAACTGATGGAGCAAAGGTTTCTGAAAAGGAAGTGAAAGAATGATACAGCTTCATGACATTGTGAAGGTTTACTCAACTGGGAAAATAGAGTTTGAAGCATTAAAGGGTATTAACTTTACCATAGAAAAGGGCGAATATTTGGCAATTGTTGGCCCTTCGGGCTCTGGCAAATCCACACTCATGAATATTTTAGGCTGCCTTGACAGGCCGACAAAGGGGAAATATATATTAAACGGCAAAGATGTTTCAAATTTAGACGACGACGAGCTTGCAAGAATCAGGAACAAAGAAATAGGCTTTGTTTTTCAGGCGTTTAATCTTCTTCCAAGGCTTACTGCCCTTGAAAATGTAGAGCTGCCTTTGATATACGCAGGTCTTGCCTACTCTAAAAGGATAAAGCTTGCCAAAGAAGCGCTTGAAAAGGTTGGTCTTAGTGACAGAATGCACCACAGACCAAACGAATTATCAGGTGGGCAAAAACAAAGGGTTGCAATTGCAAGGGCAATAGTTTTAAACCCTTCCATTGTAATGGCTGATGAGCCTACAGGAAACCTTGATACTCAATCAAGCATTGACATAATGAAAATATTTCAAAAGCTAAACGATGAAGGTTCAACAATTATAATGGTTACGCATGAAAAGGATATAGCCCAGCACACAAAAAGAGAAATAATAATACGCGATGGCAAAATAATACAAGATAACAAAGTATTAAACAGAACCATTTACTAGGCGGTGATATAGTGAATATATTTGAGAGTTTTAAAGTGGCTATAAGCTCAATCTTTTCAAACAAGTTAAGGTCTTTTCTTACTATGCTTGGAATAATAATAGGCATTTCAAGCGTAATCACAATTGTTGCAATAGGAAAAGGAGGACAAACTGCTATAACCGGTGAATTTGAAAAGATTGGGGTAAACATTGTTGAAATAAAGGTAGACAACTCAACACCATTAAGTAAGAACGACTACTTTTCCATGAAGGATGTATCCCTATTAAAATCAAGAATAGCCGACGTTCAAAACGCCGCGCCTTTTTTTCAGCAGATGGGTTCTATAAAGACTGAAAGGTCGCAAAACAGGGCTATTTTTTTTGGAACAAACGAAGATTATAACAAGATATACAAACTCGAAATATTATATGGAAGATTTTTAAACGAAAAGGATGTTTTATCAAAGAAAAATGTTGTAGTTATTGATGATATAAGCGCAAAGAAAATATTTGGATATGTTGACTGCGTCGGAAAAACTATCAGGATAGGAAACAAGGAGAACATGGTTACAGCAACGATTATTGGAGTAAACAAAAATGAAAATGGGGCTCTTGCAGCAAGCTTTGCAGAAAATATGCCAGCATTTGCATATATTCCTATTACAGTTTCTGAAAAGCTTTTTGAAAAAACATTTAATATCAATCAAATCGAAGTCCTTTTAGGAAGTTCAAAAGATGCAGATTCTGTAGCCAAAAACATGATAAAGCTTTTAGAAACCGTCCATCACAACAAAGACAAATATAAGGCTGAAAATCTTGTAAAACAACTTGACCAGGTTAACCGCATACTTGGTATTTTTACAGCCGTAATTGGTGCAATAGCAGGAATATCCCTTTTGGTTGGCGGAATCGGAGTTATGAACATAATGCTTGTATCGGTAACAGAAAGAACAAGGGAAATAGGAATTAGAAAGGCAATAGGCGCAAGGAGGCGCGATATATTGGTTCAATTTTTAATAGAAGCTTTAATCATATCCTTGATTGGTGGAATAATAGGAATGCTTCTTGGAATACTATTTGCCTATGCCATAGGAAGCTTTTTAAACCTTGCTCCAACTGTTAGCGTTTCAACAATTTTAATAGCCTTTTTATTTTCAAGTGCAGTAGGCATATTCTTTGGAATATATCCTGCCAATAAAGCATCTAAACTTGACCCTATTGAAGCATTACGGTATGAATAGAAGAGCTAAAATGACAGCAACTATAAGTTTGCTGTCATTTTTTTATGGAACAATTGCATAAGTTAATCGTCTAACTAAATGAAGAAAGAAAAAAATAATTTTTTTTAATTCTATGGAACTTTTCCAAAGAAAAATAAGTCAATATATGTGAGTGAGTTCCTAATGAGAAAATTAATTGAAAAATGTTGAAGATATTAGCAGGAATTTTTTAAAAAGCGAAGAATATATTATTACAGGAATTAGGAATTGGTAAATTTAAACTTGCAAAATTTAACTTTTTGGTATATTATACTAAATAGGTATCTCTTAAGGTAATTACTCCAACATTAACCTAGTCGATGATTTAATTCATCATATATTAATCTTTAAAATTCGAGAGGAGGAGAAAATATGGCAAAAGCCAAGAAAATGTTGAGCTTAGCTATGGCTCTACTTGTTACAGTAGGTTCACTAGGCTACGCTCCAAAGGCAAGTGCAGCTGCAGTTGATTATTACAAAGTTGCACTAAAATCATACTCAGTTTATCTAGCACCACAGCTAGAAAAGACAAAACAAACTCAAACTTTAGAGGATCTTAAATTATTACAATCTTACTACAGATCAATTAAGATTCACATGAGCAAGATAACTAACGCTAAGCAAAAGAGCGAAGTATCAAATAAGCTCATGGCTATAAGTGCTGACATAGTTAAGACTATTAACGAAGTAAAGGCAAAGGTAGCAAATGAAGATGCTGCTAAGCTTGTAGCAGCAGCAGAAGAAGCTGTTAAGGCTTATGAAGCAGCTGACCTTTCAACACTTGACAAGGTAGCAGCAGCTAAGGAACTTGGAAAGAAGGCTTTAGAAGCTGTAGCAAAAGTTACAGATGCAGCAAAGAAAGCTGACCTTGAAGCTAAGGTTAAAGCAATGGATAAAAAGGTAACAGATGCTGAAGCTAAGCTTGCAGTATTAAAGGTTGAATCAGTAAGTGCGATTAAAGCTAAGGCTTTAAAAGTTGTTTTCAACAAAGCTGTTGATGATACAAAGGCAAAGTTTGAAGTTAAAAAGGATTCAATATTAGTTAATACTGAAAAGGTTGAATTCGCAGCAGATAAGAAATCAGCAGTAATTACAATGGTAACTAACTTAACAAAGGGTGAATACACAGTTACAGTATCAGGTTTAACTGAAACAGCAATAAGCGGAAAAGTTACTGTTGATGATGTAAAAGTTGCTAAGATTAATATATTATCAACAAAGGCGCCAAGATTAAATAATAATGATAAGAGAGCTTTAGTTTCATATGAAGTTCTTAACCAGTATGGCGAAAAAATTACTGGTCAAACTATTAGCTGGACAATTTCAACAGGAAAGCCAGTTTACAATGAGAATACAATAAATGGAACTTTCGAGATTGAAGCAGCTGGTACTTCAGATTTTATACCAGGACAAGTTGTTTATATAACCGGTGTTCATGCTGCAAGTGCAACTGTTGTAAATGCTCAGGTTGAAATCGCTTTAGCAGCAGAACCAAACGAAGTAGTATTTAAGGGAGTATATGATACTACAAATTCAAAATTAGTAGATCTCCCAGCAGGTTTTGCTAATGGTAGATATGTTTTATTATTCCAAGTTAAGGATCAGTATAACAATTTAATGGCATCACCAAATTTAAGCAAACTTGTATTTACTTCAAATAATCCTTTATTTGTAAGTTCAGATACAGCTAACGGAGCTTTTGCTTCAGCAACTGATGTAACTATTGATGGTGTTACTTATAAAGCAGTTGCACTAAAGGCAGGTAGTTCAGTTAATAACGGTGGAACGGTAACAATTCAAGCTATATCATCTGTAACAGGAAAAATTTCAACTTATACAATTGAAGCCAAGGCATTAGCTGCAGTTAAGACATTTACAATGTCAGCACCTGCTAAGATGGTTGCAGAAGGTGAAAAAGTTGAAATACCATTTACAGCTGTTGACCAATACGGTAATGCAGTAACAAAGTATTCTCAATTAAATGGAAGTGTAACTTTATCACCACTTTATAGTGTTAGTGCTGGATATGGATTAAAATTTGAAGAACAAAATGATGGTACAGCAAAATTATATTACTATGCTCAAGCAGACGGTGCTAATGATAATTTTGATTTACCAGTATATTTAACATCTGTAGTAACTAATGGCGGAAACTTCTCAAGCTTAATGATAAGCGTTAAAGAAAAAGCAAGACCAACAACAATAGTTGGATTAAAGTCAACAAAATCAACATATGTTGCTAAAGGAAATTATGTAGATATAGCTTCAACAGATTTAGTAATTCAAGACCAATACGGTAGAACAATGACAGATGCAGCAGTTAAGGCATGGCTTGATATAGCTTCAGCAAACAGCATAGTTGTTGAATCAACAACAGGATCAGCATTTGATGTCTTACTTGATGGTGCTGGATCAGATGCAACAAAACAAGTAATAGCTGCAAGCACATCTTCAGCAATTAAAGTAAGATTAAGTGCTAATAATACTACAGATAAGACAGAAACAATTAAATTCACATTAGCAACTGGAGATGACGGTTCAAATCCTGTAACAGTAAGTACTAAGTCAATTGTATTTACAAAGACATTCAAGTCAGATTATACAAGCTTTGAAGTAGCTGACTTTGGAAAGATGTATAATGATGGTATTGCTGGTTCAGCTACGGCATCAACTCATAATAAGACTGTAAAAGTTTATGGAGTATTGGCTAATGGTACAAAGGTATTATTACCAGCAGCTGATTATTCATTGGCTTTAACAACAAGCAAGTTAACAACAAGCGGAAGTATAATTGCTGATGTAAGCACAGGTGGATTTGATAAGACTGCTAATGATTTCAAGGATGCATCAGGAAACGCAAAGGATGTTAAAGTAACTGTTTTAGTAACTGTTAATGGAGATTCAGGCGAAGCATTACAGATTATTGAAAAAGAATTAGTAGTTTCTAATGAACAACCAAAAGTTGCAACTGTTACATTTGATGAAGATCTTGTAACTGATGGTAAAGCAGTAATTAACCCTACTACAGGGGGAGTAATTGATACAAACAACTTAAAATCAGTTATAGATGAAGTAAAAGACCAATATGGCGTTGAGTTTACAGAAAATCCAACAATAATAATAACTAACTTAGTAAAAGTTGATGGTTCAACGTTAACAGTAAGTTCAAATGGAACAGCTTCAGCCTCAATAGCTAATGCTACAATGGGAGATAAGTTCACTGCTACATTCAAATATGCAAGTGGAGTAACTGTAAAAGTTGACTTTACTGTTGGATTAACGCAATAATATTATGCTATAACAGTGCCACCTAGTTGACAAGTGACAAACTTGTGCTGCTGGGCGGCACTTTTTTGGCTCTATTTCGGTTCTATAATAAATGCTGGGGTG
>NZ_LKHP01000026.1 GCF_001440545.1 Caloramator mitchellensis | reverse complement strand
TTTATTGGCTAAAATGCACTAATTGACAGTAGAATTGGTAGGATGTAAAATTAAGGTAATAATGCTTGCTTAGTGGAGGATAAGAGCGATATGAATTTGCGCTATAACAGTTCATTTAAGAAGTTATTTATTATCCTTATTGCTATTTTTGGTATTTTAGCTTTTTTAATAATAATTTCTTTTGTTTCTTACCGAAACTCAAAGGAAAATAATATTTCATTTGAAGAAATCTATAATGATAATTCAAGAATAATAAGTCAAGAAGATTATAATATAAAATTTTTATCAGTATCATACAATGGATATTATGAACGTTTCTCTAAATTTAACGGAATTGATACACTGTATAAAATAAATGCTGGTGAGGATGTTGATATCTTAATTAATTCTGAGATAACTTTTAAAAGTGGAAATTTCAAAATTGTTCTTGTATTACCAGACGGAGAAATAAAGACTGTTTGTGAGTTTAAAGTAAAAGGTAGATTGGCATTATTTTCAACTAAAGAGGTAAGGACTACTGAATTTAGATTACCTAAGGGAACAAGCTATATTAAAGTTGTAGGACTTAACGCAAGGGGAGCATATAATATAAAAGTATCCAAGGTAAATGAGGATGCTAAAGTAGAAATTTTAGAAAATAATTAATAGTGTTTATGATATTAATATAAACCGATAATCTATAGTTTTTTTACAACAGATTATCGGTTTATATTTTTTTATACTATAATTGTAATTTACCTATGGTATATAATAAAAATATAAGCATTTCGGGGGGAATTGGGATGAAAAAGGTAGTTTTGATAGCAGGGACAGAACATACAAGAGAAACTCTGCATGAGCAGCTTATGGGGTATATTGGCGACATTGCTCATATAGAATCCTACGCTATTGATGAGGGGATAAAAAACAAGATTGAAGCGGACATAGTTATAATTTCTACCAATCTTATATATGATGACTCGTTAAAACATCTCAAAGAGGGATGCAAGTTAATAACAGCAAGAAGGATTTTGAATTATAAAGTCATCGAAAATCTTCTATTTATTCCAGAAGGAGAAAAGGTTTTATTTGTTAATGACTGCAAAGAAACAACATTAGAGTGCATTGATTGGCTGAAAAGATTAGGACTGTCGCATGTTGAATATATTCCCTATTATCCAGGATGCAGTTTAAAACAAGAAATCAATTATGCTATTACGCCTGGTGAGATAGATATAGTACCACAAGGTGTTAAACATGTAATTGATATAGGACCCAGGCTTATGGACATAGTAACTATAGCGGAAATTTTAAAAGAATTAGAGGTTTATGATAAGAAATGGGAAGATGCAACAATAATATATCTTGATAAGATAGTATCACTTGCGAAAAAACTAGCTGATATTTCAAAGGAGAAAACCAGGGCATTCGAACATATTAAAATAGTTATGGACGGGATGAAGGAGGCTGTTCTAGCTTTTGATGAAAAGGGAAGGATATCAATATCTAATGAAAATTTAAGATTTATTCTTGGGGCTAAGGGAAACATAATTGGGAAAAATATTAGAGAATTTTTCTCAAGTTATAAGATTGTAGATTATTTGTTGTCCCATGAGAAGGATGCATCCAGCGTATTCGAAATTAAAGGAGAAAAGTATATTATAACTAAATTTACATTGGAAAAAGAAAACATAATAATTGCAACCTTTAAAAGTCAAAAGGATATTGAGGAATTAGAGAAAAAGGTTATTAGGGATTTGTATAAAAAGGGTTATTATGCTAAATATTCTTTTGATGACATAATAGGTAAAAGTGAAGAATTAAAGCACACAAAAGAAGTAGGAAGAAAAATTGCTAAGACGGATTTAACGGTTTTAATAGAAGGAGAAAGCGGAACGGGAAAGGAATTGTTTGCATCTGCAATTCATAATGAATCATTAAGAAAAAACAAGCCCTTTGTTGCTGTCAATTTTTCATCTCTTCCCGAAAACTTAGCAGAAAGCGAGCTTTTTGGTTATGAAGAGGGGGCCTTTACAGGAGCACTAAAGGGAGGTAAAAAGGGACTATTTGAGCAGGCAAATGGAGGAACGATTTTTCTAGATGAAATAGGAGATGCATCTTTAAGGCTTCAAACAAAGCTTTTAAGGGTACTGCAGGAAAAGGAAATAATGAGAATTGGAGGGGATAAAATTATCCCTGTCGATGTAAGGATAATTGCAGCTACAAATAAGAATTTAGGTCAATTGGTTGAAAAGGGTGAGTTCAGGGAAGATCTTTATTATAGGTTAAAGGTTATGTATTTAAAAATTCCACCCCTGAGAAACAGAAGGGAAGATATTAAAGAACTGTTTGACTATTTTATTAACAAAAAGGGTATGAGTTTTAAAATAAGTTTGGAAGTTTCTAATTGGCTAGTTAATTATAATTGGCCAGGGAATATCAGGGAATTAAAAAATATTGTTGAGTATATGGTTGCGGTTTGTGATGGAAAAGAAATCTCTAAAAGAGATTTACCGTTTGATATTTTTTATGAACATAATCCTTTAAGGCAGGATTTAAAAATAATATTAAATATAATAGAAGATTTAAGCAAAAAAGGAGAAAATGCATCTAGAAGAAAAATCGAAGGAATATGCAAAGAAAGAGGACTAAACTTGACTGAACAGATGATAAGAACAAGATTAAAGGAATTGGAGAAAATGGGGTATATAAAACCCAGAAAAGGGAGAGGTGGAACTGTTCTTGTAAAAACAATTTGACAGAATGAAAACCCATAAAACACTTTAATAACCAAATTTAACCCATATATTATTAAAATATAAAATATTATATTGATATTTATATATTTCATTTAGCTTTTTAAGTTATTTTCAGGGTATTTGAATAATAATTTCTATTTTAGAATTGTTGGCATAGTATTTGCTTATAATTTAGAGTAAAGAAAATTATAGGGGGGTTATTATGTCAAACACACCGATTCAAAATGAGGTTAAGACAGTTGAGAACAAGACATTCAAAGTTCCACACACCTATGTTATCATCTTCTTTGTAGTTTTATTTGCATGGCTTCTAACTATTTTACTTCCTGTAGGTAAATTTGAAAAGACAGAAGTAAAATATATGGTCAATGGTAAGGAAAAGACAAAGACCGTTGTACAAGCAGGTTCCTTCCAATATGAAAAGAATGAGCAGGGAGAAGTGGTGAAAAATCCTGCAAAACTCTGGGGAACAGAGGATTTTGGCGGATATGGAATGCTAAATTATGTGTTCGAAGGAATGGTTAGAGGAGATAAGTGGGGTGCTGCAGTAGGTATTATTGCATTTATACTTGTAATCGGAGGTGCCTTTGGAATAATACTAAGAACAGGGGCAGTAGATTCTGGTATACTTAGGATGATTAAAATTACTAACGGCAAGGAAGTTATGATTTTGCCTATATTATTCGTGCTCTTCTCATTAGGAGGCGCTGTATTTGGAATGGGTGAAGAGACGATACCATTTGCTCTTATAATTATCCCACTTGTTATTGCAATGGGGTATGATGCTATAGTGGGTGTTCTTATAACCTATGTTGCAAGCCAAATAGGATTTGCAACTTCATGGATGAATCCATTCAGCCTTGCTGTTGCACAAGGTGTTTCAGGCATTCCTGTATTTTCAGGAGCACAATTCAGAATATTAATGTGGGTAGTTTTCACAGCAGCTGGACTTTTCTATACTTTAAAATATGCTAGAAAGGTTAAAAAGAATCCAGAAACATCAATTGCACCTGATGCTACAGAATATTTTAAAAAGAACATGAAAACAGATGTTGAGGATGTTGAATTCAATCTTGGTCATAAACTAGTATTGTTAGTAATTTTATTAGGTATAATATGGGTTGTATGGGGAGTTATCAAGAAGGGCTACTATATACCTGAAATAGCATCTCAATTCTTTGCAATGGGATTGATTGCAGGAATTATTGGAGTAATATTTAAGCTCAACAACATGACTGTTAACGATATAGCAGATTCCTTCCAAAGAGGAGCAGCTGATTTGGTAGGAGCAGCTTTAGTTGTTGGTATGGCTCAAGGTATTCTAATAATTCTTGGTGGAACAGATCCAGGAACTCCTACAGTATTAAACACAATTTTAAATGGTCTTTCAAATGTAGTGGGAAAACTTGGTGGTGCATTTGCAGCCTGGTTTATGTATCTTTTCCAATCAGTATTTAATTTCTTTGTAGTTTCAGGTTCAGGACAGGCTGCCATAACAATGCCAATAATGGCTCCTCTTTCAGACCTTGTTGGTGTTTCAAGACAGGTTGCTGTCCTTGCCTTCCAGCTTGGTGATGGTTTAACAAATATAATAGTTCCAACATCAGCTTGTCTTATGGGAGTTTTAGGAGTTGCAAGAGTTGACTGGGGAAGATGGGCTAAATGGCAAATTAAGATGCAGCTATTCTTCTTCGCTTTAGGTACAGTATTTGTTCTTGTTGCACACTTTATAGGATTTAATTAAAATAAGGGGCTCATGCCCCTACCTTTATACTAAAAGAGGTGAGCATCTTGATAAAACTTATAAAAAACGTTGAAGTATATATGCCTGAATATATAGGGAAAAGGGATATATTAATAGCCCATGATAAGATATCAAAAATAGGAGATTCAATAACAGTAACAGGTATAGATGTAGAAGTAATAGATGGGAAAGGGAAAAAAGCTCTGCCTGGATTTATTGACTCCCATGTGCACATAACAGGTGGAGGGGGAGAGGGAGGATATAAAACTAGAACTCCCGAGATAGTTTTATCGGATATAATAAAGGGCGGAATTACAACAATAATCGGAACTTTGGGGACAGATGGAGTAACAAGAAGCCTTGAAAATCTATATGCAAAGGCAAAGGCACTTGAGGAGGAGGGAGTTACAACCTATATATATACAGGTGCCTATAGGGTTCCAACTGTAACTTTTACAGGAAGTATAATGAAGGACTTAGTTCTTATCGATAAGGTTATAGGCGTTGGAGAAATCGCAATTTCAGATCATAGATCCTCTCAACCAAATCTTGAGGAACTTAAAAGATTAACAGCAGATGCAAGAGTTGCAGGAATATTATCTGGAAAAGCTGGGGTTGTAAACATCCATATGGGTGATGGCAAGGATGGACTTAATAAGCTGATTGAAATAGCAGAAACTACGGAAATTCCAATAACTCAATTTTACCCTACACATATAAATAGAAATCCATATCTTTTTGAACAGGGTATTCAGTTTGCTAAGATGGGAGGGTTTATAGATTTTACTACAAGTTCTGACCCTTTGTTCTATGATGAAGGAGAAGTAAAGGCAAGCATTGCCCTGAAGACATGTATTGAAAAAGGTTTAGGGGACAATATAACATTTACATCCGATGGACAAGGCAGTCTCCCGAATTTCAATGAAAAGGGAGAATTTATAGGTCTTAAGGTTGGAAGAGTAACATCGTTATTTAATGAAGTTAGGGATGCAGTTTTAGATGGAGTCCAACTAGAACAGGCTGTTAAGGCCATTACTTCAAACCCTGCAAAGATTTTAAAGCTCAAGGGAAAGGGTAAGATTTATGAAGGTTATGACGCTGATATAGTTTTAGTAGATGAAGATTACTATGTTGATACTGTAATATCAAAGGGGCATTTACTGATGAAGAATAAAAAAGTTATAGCTATGGGAACATTTGAAATGGGGACATAGAATAAATCAGCAGACTACTAGTAATACAGGGTCTGCTGATTTGCTTTAACTATATATAATACTTTTTATTATTTGTATTTATCATATATAAAATAATATGACTTTAAAAGATATTCAATATTATACTTTTTGGAAAGTTTTTCTAAAAATAACTTGGCTTTCTTGTATTCTTTAGTGTTGATTAGAGAAAAAAACTTCTCCCTTTCATATAAGGTAGTTTTCTCATTAACATATCCCCATACGTGCAATATAGTGTTTAGAAAGTTTTTATCATTGTAAGTCAATGTTAGTGCATTATCTATTTTTTTATAAAGGTCAGTTATATCAGAGGATAAATTAACAGTATTGCTACACTCCTTATACAGATTGTAGTTTTTTTCCATGACTAAATATTTATACTTAGCCCATTCTTCATAAAGTGAATGTTTAGTATTATTAAATAAGATGTTTATACATTTTATTGCAGAAATATTTTTATCTTTTGCCTCGAGCATTATGTCGGGATTCAAGTATTTAACTATATTATAAAAATTTAAAAATTTTTCAACTTCTATGAATTCTGAATGCGAACCTCTTTTCTTATAAGGGGACTGTTCAGAATAATGGAGTTTCATATGACCATCATATTCTTTCCAAGTTAAAGATACGTTTTCTAATATTTTCTCCAGAGGCATATCTATTGGATTGATTAAATGATGAAAATAATCAAAAACAACCGGTATATTTAAGTGCTTAGATACTTCTATAACGTTACTTATATTGTATATCTTTTCATCATTTTCTATTACTAATCTTTTTTTAGATGAATCAGATAAAAGAGAAAAGTTATCAATAAATCTCTTCATAGAAAGAAGTTTATCATTATATCCACCGCCAAGATGAACAACTATTTTATTAGAATAGTCAATAGATAGTGCATCTAAAAATTTACAGTGATATTCAATATCCTGAATAGAATTTTTTAAGACCTCTTCATTTGGTGAATTAAGAACTGTGTATTGACCAGGATGCATCGAAACTCTCAAATTGTTTTGTTTTATAAATTCTCCAATTTCTTTTAATTCATTTTTAAATAATTTTTCCCACTCAATTGCGTTTATATTATGGCCACCAAATGGAATGATATCTGAGCTTATTCTAAACATGTAAATTCTATTCATAATATTGTAATTTAATATTGATTTAAGGTCTTTTAGGTTATCCTTGACAACTTTCTTAAAACTTTCTTCTGTGAAGTTTTTTAAATTCATACCTCTATTGGTTCTATAATCAATTCCCAGAGGAATGCATGCGTATCCTATTCGCACTATTCAGCCACCTACCCAAGAATTTATTCATAAATTATATAATAATATTAGTCATTTGTAAAATAGAATGCTGCTCATTATCAAATGAAAATAATTAATAATAAAAATTAGTTGAATAATCAAGGTATAAAGCATATAATACAAATATATAATCTTATCAATTGAAAAGGATGTGAAAAAATGAATAGAGAAAAGTTGGGCACTAAAACGTCGTTGATAACTATTTTTATTAATACAGGTCTATGTGTATTCAAACTCATAGCAGGATTTTTAGGAAGAAGCAGTGCGATGATTGCAGATGGTGTCCATACATTATCAGACATACTCGCTACGTTTATTGTTATACTAGGGCTTAAGATATCATCAAGAGAAGAGGATGATAAACATCCCTATGGTCATGAAAAATTTGAGCCAGTATTTGCAAAAATAATCAGTGTTATCCTTATTACTACAGGGTTTCTTATTGGTTATGAAGGCATTAAAAAATTAATATCTGGAGATATTTCAACACCTGGCAGAATTGCTCTAGCTGCAGCCTTTATTTCCATTTTAGTAAAGGAAGGAATGTATTGGTATACAATCATTGTTGCAAGGAAGATAAAAAGTATATCGATGGAGGCAGACGCATGGCACCACCGTTCAGATGCCTTTTCATCAGTAGGTACTTTTATAGGTATATTTGCTGCAAGAATTGGATATAAATTTTTCGACCCTCTTGCTGCTTTAATAGTATGTTTCTTTATAGTTAAAGTTGGTGTGGATTTTTATATAAAGGCAACAAAGGAACTTGTAGATGAATCTGTTGATGATAAAACAATAGAAACAATAAAGAGAGTAATTAACAGTGTAGAAGGAGTTAGAGGAATAAAAAGTCTAAGAACAAGAATATTTGGACACAGAATCTATGTTGATTTAGAGATATATATTGATGAAAATATAAGCGTTAAAGAGGGACATGATATTGCAGAGTCAGTTCATGATGAATTGGAAATGAAGATAGAAGGCATAAAACATTGTATGGTGCACGTGGAACCTATATGAAGACACTTTAAATGAAGTGCCTATTCATATGGGCTCTTTTTATTTATTAAAGCCAAGTTGGCATCGATTAAATTGTCTCTCTTGTCCTAATTGACAGACAACTCAAGAAGTCAAGAAATCAAGTGAATGTCACCAATACACACTGCCTTGTGTGTCGGTAATAGAAATAGCGAGAAATATAAAGAATATTGAAGAATAGTTAAGCTAATTTTAAATAAAAAGGGAACATAGTAAAGTGTGATATAACAATGCATGATAATATATAAAAGTCGTCGCGAGACGGCAGTTGACCTTTGAAAACTGAACAGTGGAAAAGCGACCAAGTTACTTTTAAGTAACAGCCAGATGA
>NZ_LKHP01000025.1 GCF_001440545.1 Caloramator mitchellensis | reverse complement strand
TATACACCGTATCCTTTGAAAAATTTATATTACAATTTGATTCAAGCGTACGGTATAGGTTTTTACCTGTAAATACAAGTAAAAATATGAATTTAAAAACAGTAATACATGGAACTCCGTTCTCATTAGAAAAATTGCATTGTTTAAGAATAGAACTAATCTTATTATTTTTAAAAAATTTATCTACAGTGGATTTTATTTTATCATCTTTATTTGGTATAATAGTATTCATAAGAAACATTCCTTTCTTTTGGTGTTATTGGTTTGTTGTAATTCTATTATACCAAGAAAGGAATGTTTTTTGTTTTAAACCTTTAAATTCTAAAGCTTTCGCTTATATTTTTATGTGCGAAAGTTGAGTAAATTATTTTTGTTAGTAATAATTTAGAAAATTTTATAAATTATACATAGAGGGAAGTGATTTAATGAGGATATTACATATAGAAGATTATTTTGATCCAACAGCGGGATATCAAATAAATGAGCTATTATATGCTAGTAAAAATTTTGATGATGAAGTATTTCTTATTACCTCAACAGATATGTCTCCTTTTCACAAAAAGGTTGATATAAAAAAAGATAGGGAATTTGAAGAAAAAACTGGAGTTAAAATTTATCGGTTAGACCCTATTTTAAAAATATCTAGTAGGCTTTTGCTTAACAATTTTAGAAAAACAATAAAAAAAATAAATCCTGATATAATTTTTATGCATGGAATTGGAGATTTTAAGGATTTACAATTATGGGGAAGAAAAAAAAAGTATAAGATAGTTCGTGATTGCCATATGTCATGGGTAGCTTCTAAGAATAAATTTAGAAATATTTTTTATTTATTTTATAAAATTTTTTTTGCTAGTATCATAAATAGAACGGATAAATATGAAGTTATTTATGCATTAGGAGAAGAAGAATATGAGTATTTAAAAAAAATAGGGATAAAAGACCATAAGATTGATTTTTTACGTCATGGTTTTAATGATTCAATAATGTATTTTGATGAAAAAGGACGTAAAGAAATAAGAAGTAAGTATAAATTTAACGAAGAAGATGTAGTTATAGCATATATTGGAAAATTTAATAATAGTAAAAGACCAGATTTAATTATAGATGTTATTGATAATTTGGATAAAAGGTTTATTGATGATTACAAAGTTAAACTTTTATTTATTGGGCCTAAAGAAGATACTTACATAGATATGTTTAACAAAAAACTAGAGAAGATTGCAAAAAAAATACCAGTAGTTTTGGATGAATCAAAGCCATTCACTGAATTAAGAAAGTATTATTCAGCTAGTGATATTTGTATTTTTCCAAAAGAAACTACCCTAAGCTCTATACATGCTCAAGTATGTGGTTGTTCTGTAATAATGGAAAAATATAAATCTAATATAGAAAGAGTAATTGATAGTAGAAATCTTTATGATATTGATAATTTATATGAAGCGGCATGTATTTTAGAAAGAATTATTAAAAATAATGAGCATAAGGAAAACAAAAAAAATATGCAGGTTTTATTTGATAGAGAGTATAAAAAACAAATTATTAAGTTTAGAAGTAGGGCACTAAAGTAATTTTTAAAAGGAGAATATATATGGATAATATAGTTGTTGTTCTTTTTCTAATAATTGTTATAACATATGTAAATGTTCTCTATAAAAAAAGGATTTACGTTTCAACTTTTTATTGGTTAGCTGTATTCACTCTAACATTTTTAATTCCAAATTTAGGAACAATCCTAAATGCTTATGGATACAGTGTTTCAAAAATAACGTATAATAAATTAAATTTCTTTTATTTTTTAATACTTACTATATTTATAGCGTTTAATTTATTATTTAATGTTTTACTTTTTAAAAATATGCACACAAAAACAAAGTATGGAGGGTTATCTTATAACAGGCTATCTTCAGTATTTAAGATTTACTTTATACTATCATTAATCATATTTATAGTAATAGGATTAGAAGGTTTTCGTGTAGGGGCAAGTAAAGTTATACACGGTGGAAATTCTATAGTAAGTTTCTTTACACCTATGATAGTTTTTGGATTAAATTTATCTTCCCTAATTAAATTTTTTTATGTTGAAAGTCAAATTCAAAAAACAACAACTATAATTCACATTATATATTCACTATTATTTGGTTTTATTTTCACTTTTGCAAGAAGGCAAGTGTTGTATCCAATAATAATTGCATTTATTTTTTCAGTAATTATATATGATAAAAAACCTAAATTAAGATATTTTATATTAGCTATTTTTTTGATGATTTTTATAGGTCTTCCACTTATGATTAGTATACGAACAAACGGTTTTATAATGGGAATATCAAATTACTTTACAATTTTGACGGGAGATCTTAATGTATTAATGGCATATTTAATTATGAGTACTGATGTTAGTTGGAGTTATTCTTTAGCTGCTATAATTATTGAAAGTAATGTAAAATTAAATTGGTTAACATTATTACGTCCTTTAACAATAATTTTACCAAGAAGTATATGGGTAGATAAACCATTACCTGCATCTTCACAATTAGTCAATATACTTAATATATCTAATGATCCAAATATGTCTATTCCACCAGGAATTGTAGGAGAATCTTATATTTATTTTGATATAATTGGAATTATTGTTATTGGAATG
Organism: Caloramator mitchellensis; assembly: GCF_001440545.1. Classification (NCBI taxonomy): domain Bacteria; kingdom Bacillati; phylum Bacillota; class Clostridia; order Eubacteriales; family Clostridiaceae; genus Caloramator; species Caloramator mitchellensis. Next base: position 6,060 of record NZ_LKHP01000025.1, on the reverse strand, counting down.
ATATGGGGAATTATAACTGCATTAGTTGACCGTAAACTTTATATAAAAGATCCTGTTTATAGGAAGTTTAACTCAACTAAAATATTAGCTTTAATAACAATAATTGTTCAGTTAATTACAGGTTCATTAAGAGGTGATACACCAACTACATTACAAGAAACACAATTAGTAATAATTCCGTTTTTGATTCTTTTATATATGTCGAAATATAAAATTAAAATCTAATCTAAAATAGTTAATATTTGAGGATATTTCATAATTCAAAAATTTAATTTTTGGATAAAAAATCAAAACTTTTTCTAAAAATGTGGAAAAAAGGTTAGACTATCCCTATTAAAACTTTATGATAGTAAGTTATCCACAGGTATTAAGTTTTGAATTAATAAAATACCACTTCCTCTTTAATATTTTAATAACTATGCTGATATCTTCTTTAATTGTTTTGCTTCTGCAATCCTTGTCGTCAAGATAGATATACAAGCTATATCTATAAATACCTTTGCTTTATCAAGACCAGCTGCACGAATGTTATTTAGTGCATAATTTTCTTTACCATCACCGAAAAAACGTTCAGCAGAAGTTCTCTCATTATAGAGAGTATTCCATGCTTCTGTTCCACGTAGTGGGTAAAAGTGTGAGTGGTAAAATAGAATGGAGAGATTTCGGAAATTAAGATTCCCGAAAATTTACCAGAAATAAGTGAAAAATATGTCTTCTCCTGTTAAAATGAAATTAGTTATTAAAACAGGGGGAGATAGAGTGGGAAGCATAAGAAGCATAATAGGTAAAAAGAAGGGCTGGAGATTGTTTTCTGAAATCAAAAATTTAAAGGAAAATGGCTTGAAAAAGGCTCAAATTGCAAGATACTTGGGGGTAGATTACAAAACTGTTACTAAATACTTTAATATGACACCTGATGAGTTTGCGGACATAAACAGAAAGAGAAAAAGTAAAAAACTTGATATCTACAAAGAACAGATACTTGAATGGCTTAATACTTACCATGATTTATCTTCAGCTCAGGTAACGGACTGGCTTAAAGAAAGATACGGTAATATCCCTTGCACTGAAAGAACAGTAAGATCATATGTGAGTTCTTTGAGAAAAGAATATAAAATACCAAAGAAGGTAAGCAAAAGGCAATATGAAGCAGTTGAAGAATTAGAGATGGGATTCCAAGCGCAAGTGGATTTTGGCCAGATTTGGTTAAATACCATAGATGGTTCAAGAATAAAGCTTTACTGCTTTGCAATGGTTCTATCGCATTCAAGAATGAAGTTTGCTTACTGGCAGGACAAGCCCTTTACTACCATTGATTTTATCGAAGCACACAATAGGGCATTTGAATTCTTTGGTGGAAGGACTAAAGAGATTGTTTATGACCAAGATAGACTTCTTGCAGTTGATGAGAACTTTGGTGATGTAATATATACTGAAGAATTTCAGAAATATGTAGACTTAATTAAATTTAAAATTAGATTATGTAGACGATATGATCCAGAAAGTAAGGGAAAAATAGAGGCTGTAGTAAAATATGTTAAAAATAATTTTGCAAGAAATAGAGTTTTTGAAGATATAGATTCGTTTAATAAATCCTGCTTAGCATGGCTTGATAGAACAGGTAATGCAAATGTTCATGGAACAATAAAAAGAATACCGAAAGAAGTGTTTACCCTTGAAAAACAACACTTAATTCCGGTATTCCAAAAACAAAATTCACCTAAGAACATTTTAACCTATACCGTAAGAAAAGACAATACCCTATTGTATAAGCAAAACAGGTATCAACTACCCAAAGGGACTTATGAACCTGGAAAAAAGGTTAATGTGGTTATCGAAGGTGAATTTATCAAAGTTTTAGACACTGAAAAAGATACTCTGATTGTTAAGCACAGGCTATCAAATGAAAGGGGGAAGTTGATAAAGCTTTCTCATCCTGAAAGGGATAGAAATACTGAACTTGATAAACTAAACGATGAAGTTCTCAATATGCTTGGTGCATCAGAAGAAGCTAAAATATTTTTAAAGGAGATTAGAAAGGAAAAAGCAAGATATTTCAGGGATCAATTAGGGCTTATCAAAAAAGCAGTAGAAGAAATTGATGCTGAAATTATTAATAAAGCTCTAAAGTATTGTTTAGAAAGAAAAATTTATTCAGCCACGATTTTTAAAGAGGCAGTTGAATTTTTTAATCATAAAGAAAAAGAATATACAAATACAGAAAAACAGAAAACAAATCCTATCCCGGATAAATTCAAGAATGTAAAACCTCAAACAAGAAGTATTAAAGAATACGCAAATATAGTTGGAGGATAGGATTATGGATAAGATAAAAATAATAAAGGATTATGCAAGGAATCTTAAGCTTGGATATATAAGAGATAATATACTCAAGATTATTGATGATGCAGATAAAAAAGATTTATCCTATCATGATTTAATAATAGAGCTGTTAAAAGGTGAAATAGACCAAAGGAACAGAAAAGCGCAGGAAAGAAGGCTAAAACAAGCCGGATTTCCTGTAATAAAAACAATTGAAGAATTTGATACTGAATTTCAAAAATCAATAACTAAAAAGCAGATAAACAGGCTCATAGAGATGGACTGGATAGATAATTTATACAACCTGATATTTTTAGGACCACCAGGAGTAGGCAAAACACATCTTGCAATAGCATTAGGATATAAGGCTGTAGAGATGGGCTACAAAGTAAGTTTTACATCAATGGATAGGCTAATGTATTACTTGAAAACCCAGGATATATCAAGGAAAAGCAAAAGTAAAATTAACCGAATATATTCTTCAGACCTTGTCATAATTGATGAAATTGGATATCTTCCAATTTTTCATGAAGAAGCAAATATGTTTTTTCAATTAATCTCAAATCTACATGAACAAACATCAATAATTATCACGTCTAACAAAGGGTTTGAGGAATGGACTGAACTTTTGCAGGATGTTGCCCTAACAACAGCTATATTGGACAGGCTAACCTATAGGTGTGAGATTTTTAATATGACAGGTAAGAGTTACCGATTGGAAAACAGGAAGTCATTTTGAAATAATGATTCTTGAAATTTTACAAGTATATATAGAGTATTTTAAATAAATCATATAAAAATATTTATAAATTTTTGGACATTTCAAAAATATGTAAAATTACACATAATACTTGGAGATGATCATATGTCAAAAAAACAGATAATTAAAGGTTCAATAGTTATAGTTTCTCTTACACTAATCAGCAAATTTCTAGGGTTTCTTCGTGAAACCCTACTTGCATATAAATTTGGTGCATCCTATGATACAGATATATATACCTTTGCGATAGGGCTTGTTATGTTAATTTTTAATAGCATAGGAAGTGGAATAGGAACTACATTTATTCCAATACTTACTGAGTTTATTGAAAAGAAAGATAAGGAAGATAGAATTAGGTTTGTTAGTAATGTAATTAATATTGTTGGAATTATAGTTATTGGATTTATACTATTTGGAATTGTTTTTTCAAAATTTATTGTTATGCTTTTTGCACCCGGATTTAAAGGAGATTTATTTATTTTTAATAAAGCTGTTAATGTGTCAAGATTTATGTTTATTTCAATGATTTTCATAGCCCTTCAATTTATTTTTACTGGAATACTTCAGTCACATAAGGAGTTTACAGCTCCTGCTTTTGTTGGAGTTTTAATGAACTTTGTTATTATATTTTATTTAATCTTATTTGCAGATAAATTTGGAATCTACGGGTTAACTGTTGCAACTATTGTAGCTTACTTTGTTCAATTCGTTTTTTTGGTTCCAAAGTACAAGAGACTAGGTTATATGTATAAAAAATATGTAAATTTTAAAGATGAAAATATAATAAGAATGGTTAAATTAATGATTCCAGTTATAATTGGTGTTTCAGTTTCGCAGGTTAATTTTTTAGTTGATAGAATGCTTGCAACAACAGTTGGAGAAGGCTCCATTGCTGTTTTGAATTTTGCAAACAAATTAAATACCTTTGTTTATGGAATATTTGCAGTTGCAATAACGACGGTTATTTATCCAACCCTTTCTACATATTCTGCACATGAAAATTTAGTGGCATATAAGAATGCTCTGATTAAAGGGATAAATGTTATTTTGATAATAATGCTTCCTGCGACAATTGGGATGATGATTTTAAGGCAGCCAATTGTTGATATCGTTTTTAAAAGGGGAGCCTTTGACAATAATGCTGCATATTTAACTTCCCTTGCACTTTTATATTACTCTCCAGGAATGATCTTCATTGGTGTTAGGGATGTAATAGGAAGGGCCTTTTATTCTATAAAAGATACAAAAACTCCGATGATAAACAGCATTTGGGGGGTTATATTAAATATAATTCTAAATATCATATTAGTAAAATTTATGGGGGTCGCTGGACTTGCTCTTGCTACGTCTATTTCTGTTATAGTTGTCACTTTGCTTTTAATAAGAAGTTTAAATAGAAAAATAGAAGATATTGGGACAAAAAAGATTATTAAATCATTTAACAAGATGTTTTTCTCTTCTTCGTTTATGGGGATAGTTGTGTTTTTTTTGAATAAACTTATGCAGATAAAATTCGGGACAGGCTTTAAGGGGGATGTAATTTCAGTATTTAGCTGTGCCTTTGTTGGAGTTCTGGTTTACTTTGGAATGATCCACATCTTAAAGCTTGAAGAGTATGTTTTTATTTTGGATTTAGTAAAGAAAAAATTTAAAAAGGCTGCGTAGATTTTAAAAGTAGGTGAAAAAATGTCAAGCTTTATGATTGGTTGGGTTGATTTTTCTAAGGAGCAGAGGAGCAATGTTTTGAATGTAATAAATTTGTTATCTGAGCCAGGTGCGGTTGATGAACTTGGAATAGGATAGTCAGGGATGCTTTTTCGGATATATTCTTTCCAGGGACATCAACTATCCAAACAAGAGAAAATATTTTTTGATTACAGGATATATTCTTTATGAATTAGAAAAAGATAAGGGGATTACTCCAGAGAGTAAGCGTCAAATTTTCCCCACCTACAAAGGCGAAAATAATTATGGCATAATAGCATCAGGAGGTGCTATTAGTGCAAGAAATTAGACAAAGACAAAATAATCTAAACTGGGATGAATTAATTCAAAATTTTCAAGCAAGCGGACTTTCAGCTCCAAAGTGGTGCAAAGAAAATGAATTTCAAATTGGACCCATTTTCAGATGCAATATTTGTATTTTGTAATTCAAAACGCGACAAGATTAAAATACTTTATTGGGAACGTAATGGTTTTTGGCTATATTACAGGCGTTTAGAAAAAGGCTTAGCAAGCAAAAACTCTTTGGCAAATCAAGTGAACAGAATATAGATGGTCAAATATCACTTCCAATATTTAATGAGGCTGAGGCTGAACGCCAACCTATAAATATTGAACCTAAGCTAGATGATGTTGCTATAGAAGAATCTAAATCAAAGCCCAAAAAGCAAAAGGGCAAGAGAGAAAAAGATTTTTCAAGGCTTCCCAAGCAGGTTGTGGAATACAAGCTATCTAAAGAGGAACAGGTATGCCCTGAGTGTGGCAATACCCTTCATGAGGTGCGCCCTGAAATCCGAAGGGAACTTGAAGTAATACCAGCTCAAATCATTGTAAAAGAAACCCATTCAATGATATATTCATGTCGTAATTGCGAAAGAGAAGGAATTACTGTTCCAATGATTACAGCTCCTACACCTAAACCAGTAATCAAAGGAAGTATTGCTTCCGCATCACTGATAGCAGATATAATGACTAAAAAATATGTAGATGCAATACCACTATATAGACAAGAACAAGAATACAAACGTTATGGATTACCAATTAATAGGCAGAACATGTCTAATTGGATTATCAGTGCTGCTCAAAATTGGTTAAGCCCAATGTATAAATATCTACAAAGTATGCTTGTAAATCATGATGTATTGCACGCAGATGAAACAGAGCTTGAAGTATTAAATGAGCCAGGGCGAGAAGCAACCACAAAATCCTACATGTGGATGTATCGAACAGGCAATGGGCATGAACCAATCGTTCTG
>NZ_LKHP01000024.1 GCF_001440545.1 Caloramator mitchellensis | reverse complement strand
AAATAGTAGAAGGCAATTCTTAGGACAAGCACCAAACAGCAAACCCCTTGATTTTTCTATCTTTTTTCACATTGTTAATTTATTCCACTTTACAAAAATATATCGATTTTTATTCCCGTTGCAGTATGGTTGCAGTATTTTTTAAACTGCTATAAGCCTTGATTTTTCATACTTGGCAGGTAGTTATTATTTTTTATTGCAGTATTTCAACAAGTATTTTATAGGTATTACTCTGTTACTAAAATCGCTCTAAAAGGCTCTAAATCGTTTCTAATGGCATTATAATTTTATATTTACCTGTATTTCTTTCTATTTTCTTTTAAAAAGCTGCAGCAATGCCCCCTTGTTATATCGTCCTTGTTCGGGTTTTTGAGAGTGGGTCGCTCCGGTGTCGCTGGAGTTATACTTGTTTCAATGCCCGGGGGTGTTTTATTCCTGCTACTCTAACCATTTCTCCCAGTTAGGGAAAAATGTTAATTACTTTTAGTAGCCAACCCAATATTATTAGATAGGCTACTATTGTTAAGATAGTTTGTTAATCTCTATCCCTCTATATACTCTTTTAAATATCTTACCCATTCATCACCGCCAACCTTTTCCCTTAGTGCTGCAATTTCTTTTAGTATTTCGTCATGCTTTTTTTTGCGGTATAGTATCCCTAACCCATCCATGTAATATCCTGCAAATTTAAGATTTTTCATATATTCGCTTAATGCAATGACTATTAAATATTTGTCCCTTTGTGATAGCTCCATGTCATCACTCCTTAATGCTCTCTGGTATATCATCAATTATTGTTACCCCTACATCACCAGTAATACTTAATTTGTCCGCAGGTCTTAAATCAACTCTATCAAGGACATCTTTTACCGCTTGCAGCCTTACACTCTCCGCATCCGCTTCAAGTAATTTATCCAATTCCCTTATTGCTTTTGGTGTCATTCCTATTAGCTTTCTTTTCATGTCCTGCAATATTTCGTTTTCAAAAACCTTAATAGCTTGCTTAAATTCATCCTGCTGTTTCCATCTGCTTATAGTTACCTCGCTAATGTTAAACTTTTTAGCAATATCTCTTTGACTTGAATATCCTTCGGCTATTAATTTAGCTACTTCTAATTGTTTCTTTGATAAGCCCATAATATCACCTCGTTTTATCATTTTTTAACATTTAGACGTTTCTTTTTTCTCGGAAACGTGAATATATTATCTTCCTTTAATGAATTTCTGAAAACGCAAATTTCCGTTTTCAACGCAAAGACTATTTTACTCTAATTCAGTTTAATAAAGGACTCCTCAAATTTGTGGAGTCAACTTAGGAAGGAAGTTGATAATTTTATTTTTATATCTAAACCCAACCTGCGGTCGGCTCTTCACCTCATCAGTTTGTTTCTCTGGAAGAACCTATAATTTTGTCAACTTTTTGTCAGCTTTCTGACAACCAAATGGTTGTGAGTATTTATTTATCAAGTTATCTTTAGCCCCCCAATTTTTAGGGACGCTAAATATTTACCTTAACTCCAAACCTTTCCCTTAATCTCTCTCTTTCTAAAATAATGACTTCTACTATGCTGCTATTATAATAACTTTCCTTGACCTTAGGCTTAGAATAATCAACCGCACTTAGATAACTTGTCCTTTTGTCTAAATAATCATCAAACAATATCCTTAATAACTTTGCTTTTGACCTTGCTTTTCTTAATACAGATTCACTAAACTGCCTTGCCTTTTCTTCTGGTATCTCAAGGATTCTACATATCTGCTTTTCCGTTAAATTGTTTATATGTTTCAGCTTTAAAAATTTAATTTCCTTATCGTTTAAACGTTCGGATAATATATCCCATAACTTTTTTAATTCTTTTAGCTCCGTTTCCTCAACAAAATTTATAGTCTTATCCTCTAATGTGTCCATTAAAGTAATGTTTCCTTCTTCTTCATCACCTATATTTTCATCAAGGCTTAATGTGTCCTCATGTCCTTCTAATGCCCTTCTAATCGCTTGCTTTATCCAATATACTGCATAAGTTGAAAACTTGCAGCCTAATGCTGGGTTGTATTTGTCTATTGCCTTAATTAACCCTATTATTCCTACTTGCTCCAAATCCTCAAGGTCATAATCTTTATAACTGCTTACCTCAAACATTATGAAAAATCGCTTAGCGTAACACTTAACAAGGTTAATATTATTTAAAATAAGCATTTCTTTAGCCTTAACATTACCGTTAGAATACAATTCAAATAATTCTTCATTCGTCAAGGTCATCACCTCTAATTTGCAGCTTTTCCGTCAGCCATGAGCCTTTTTATTTCTCCTTAGGATTTAGCCTTTTCATTACTCATTTTTACTTTTTCTTCCTTGTGTGTATTATCTTTTTGCTCAAGATACCCTACATATGTAAGGTATCTTATTGTAGAATGTTCAAGCATTGCAAAGAATAAGCCTTGAATAAATGTGAAATGTTTAATACGAACTTGAAAAGGAAATTTAAAATCCTGCTGCCGGACGGAATTTGTCTTTAAAATTTCATTTTACAAATTTATTTAAAATGAAGGCTGGTCGCTCGGTATCCTTAGGTTATTAAATAATTTTCCTAATAGCCCTACCCCCTTTAACTTCATTTAGGGAATTTTTTGTAAGCGAAACTGCCCCGCCCGGTCTGTATTGAAAAGGTATAGATTTTTATATCCCCCTACCCCCTTGCCCTTTTTGAAACTTGATGTGGGAATTTTTTATTTACAGAGGTGGGCACGTGGTGGACAAAGTTTTATAATTTTAATTTGCAGCTCTACCATATAATTATAATCTAAATAACAAAGGCTGAGAATTTAGTCCCAACCCTATTATACCACTTCTTTAAATTGTGATAATGAGCCTATTAATTGAAACTGCGGCAACCATAATAATTTTATTATGCCAGTGTTTCCACTTCTATTCTTGGCTATGTTTATTTCAATCATGCCTTTACTATTTGTATTGCTATTATAATATTCGTCCCTATAAAGTAGCATTACTACGTCCGCATTTTCTTCTATTCCGGAACTTTCTTTTAAATCTGCTAAACTTGGTCTTTTGTCTGCTCGTGCATCTGGACTACGATTCAATTGGCTTAATGCTATAACCGGTATATCTAAGTCCATTGCTAAATTTTTAAGAATAATACAAACATTTGTTATCTTTTCCCTTATCGTATCACCTAACCCCGATAAGTTTAATCGTCCTATATGGTCGACTACTAACATTTTAAGTTTACCTTGCATTTTTAACTTTTTCGCTTGCTTTATTATGTCGTCAATATGGATTCCTGCTTTTGAATAGGTATAGCATTTTTGATTGCTTAGGATATTAAAGTCCTTTATTAGCTTGTCCCATTCTTTTTCGTTTAATAGTCCTCTCTCTAGCCTTTGGGTGTCTATTTTGCTAAACATTGCTGCCCTTCTAAGTCCTAATTCTTCTTCTGGCATTTCAAGGCTATAATATAAAACATGGTGATTCTTTGATATATTTTGAACTATATTCAAGGCTGCTGCTGATTTACCCATTCCAGAACGTCCAGCAATTATATAAAACCTTCCATTTTGAAACCCATTAATTGCCTTGTCTAAGTCAACAATACCGCTTTTTAGTCCTAATATGTCCTTCTTATTCTGATTATTTTCTATTTCGTCAAATGTCTTTGAAAACAAGTCCTTATCTGACATTAGCTTTTCTTCGTCTTGGCTATCTATGTTGTATATTTCTCTTTGAATAGCAAAATATATTTCATCAAACCCCTTGTTATTCTTAATTTCGTCTACTGCTCTTAGAACAGTTTCGTAAAGTTTTCGCAATCTTGCTTTTTCTTTTATTATCGAAACTTTTGTTTTATCTAGTTTAGCCTTAGCAATGATAAGATTAGATAAATAAGACATTCCGCCTATGTCCTGCAAATTCCCCTTAAAGTATTCAATCAAATTTGTTTCGTCAATCTTTATATCCTTGTTAAACAATTCTTGCATTGCCTTATAAATCAACTTGTTCTTAGTATCAAAAAATTCCTCTGCTCTAAGGTTAATTTCTGTCATTGAGTTGTTATCGTATAAAATTGCAGCTAAAACCTCAACCTCTGCTTGAATGTTATAAAGATTACTTATCGGTTGCATTATTATCACCACCTTTAAGGAAACTAAAATCAAATTCTTTCCATGTGTTATTTATATTTACCTCTGCCTTAAAAATATCTGCCATGCTTGGAGCAAAGGAAACGTTTTTTAATACCCAATCGATTCTTTGTTTAAATTCTTCGTCTGTCATGTCCTTCATGTATTCAAACCATTGTTTTATCCTTTCAATGCTTGGATTGAAACCTTTTTCACTAAATTCATTTATAAGCCTTTTTATACCGGATTGAAATGTCGATTCAGTCAACATTATTAAAAACCTCCTCCCATGCTATTTCTTTCTTAGGTTTCTTCTCAAATTCTTTTTCAACTTTTTCTACTACCCAATTAAGAATAGCTCTATAATCGTCTTTGTATTTTTTCCCTTTTGCTCCTTTGTAATTATCTAAGACCTCAATCATTCTTTTGGTTTTTTCTTCTCCATATTTTTTAATTAAAGCATTATATTGCTGCTCTGACATACTAACAAATTCTGCATACTTTATTTTATTAATATCCTTTTTAGTTGTTTTTTTCTTTCCCATTTCTTCATTTTGAGGAAGTGGACTATATATATTATTATTATTGTTATTATTAATATTGTTATTTTTATATTCTTCATTTTGAGGAAGTGGATTTTCCTCATTTTGAAGAAGTGGATTTTCACCCATTTCCTCATTTTGAAGAAGTGGATTTCCTTCAAAGCCTTGATATTCTTTAGTTTTCCCCACTTCCTCATTTTGAGGAAGTGGAAGAAGTTTATAAATTACCTTGCTATATTGTCCTTTGAGATTGTTTTCCTTTGATTTATTTATATAACCATGGTCAATTAACAAGGTTAAATGTTTATAAAATCGATTTTTGTGTATTTTTAAATCACTTAAAATCAATTCAAGCGAAGGAAATGCTAAACCGTTATTTCCTGCATAAGTTGAAAGATAAGCATATATTGCTTTAGCCTCAATGCTTAACCTTGTATCCTTCATTACTTGTTTAGGTATTATTCCATAACCTGCGACCTTTGTTGTTTCCTCTCCCATTTAATCACCTCTTGCCCTTGGTATTACGTTCAAGCTCCCTCACCCCCAAAGGCAGCTTTGCTGCACTTACTAAACTTGGTATGCGGAAAATTCCGCACACCTTCAATTTTTCTTTTCCTCAATCGTTTGTAGCATTTTAATTGCAATGATTAGCTTGTCTATCTTCTCGTCAATTGAAGATAACCTTGCGTCTAAGGTCTTATTAATTTCGTCCATACAAGTAATAAGAATTTCAAGTCCCGTTTCAATCATCATAAAATAATCACCTCTTAATTTTTTGTAAAATTTCTTTATTTCTTCTTTATTTTCGCTTATAATTAAATTGCGTTTAGTTTATTTTTTTACTTCCTTATGGAAGTTTCTTTTTTTATTGCAGCATTAATTATTGCTTGCTTTAGGTCGTTTATATATTCTTCCTTTGGAACATTTGAATTTATAACTACTATAATGCACCCGTTAAAATATGTTGCTATAAACTTTAAGTCAATTTTAACTGTAACCTTTTTAATGATTAAACGTTTATATCTTTCTTGCAGCTCCTTCAAAGAGGTGCATTTTTTTATCCTTGTTGCTGAAAACATTCTTGCTTATCCCCCTTGTAACAAATATCATCAACCCCTAAAAAACTTTGTTCCTAACTCTCTAAGTCTTTTTACCTTTTCCGATTCGTAAATTGTAACCCCATCAATAGAAATTCTAAGAATATGCTTGTCCAATTCAATTTGTTCGTTAACATTTAGCATGATTTATCCCCCTATTTGAATTTTTTCTAACCTTTGCTTAGCTCTGACAAGTCTTTGCGTCCTTTGAATTAACTTTTCCCTTTGCTCTGGATTCTTAATTACCTCTTTCATAACAAGTTTTTTAAGCAACTTTATTTGCTGCTTCTTCAATTTTTCAATTCTTGTCAAAGTATCACCACCTTTAACCCTGCCATGAAGTTTCATTAACCCACTTATAAAATGCTTCTCTTGGAATTAGGATTCTTCTTTTTGCTGCTTGTATCTTAGGAAAGTCCTTCCTATGAACTAAGTTAAGCATTGTATTATAACTTACGCCTAATAACTTTGCAGCTTCATCAATGTTAATCGTTAACCTTTGTATCTTTTCTTTTAATGCGTCATCTGTGTAAATTTCGTATTGCTTTTGCTCCATATAAGCATCCCCTTTCAGTTTTATTGAAGGTTAAAGCTATCGTTTTTGATAACTTCTTTCAGACTCTCAATTGTTTGCTTTAGAACTGACATTGACAACTCAACTTTCAACTTGTCGTCATAGGCTTTAGACTTCTGGATTCCTTCAAGCATACTTGCTACAATTTGCAGCATTAACAAATTTGCACTGTTTGACATTTTAAAGTCCCCTTTCCTTTGCTTATTAAATAAGCAATTTTTTGATATGAAATTTTTAGAAGGTATAAATATATTACCTCGGTATTTAATAGTCTTGTTTTATAAGCTGTGCTTGTGCAACTCTGTGCAAAAATCGATTTTAAATTATACTTTAGCAACTAATCTTTTTGCTCTTTCACTTAAAGCCCTTCTTGTTTCCTCTGAAAAATTCATTTTCTTAGGTGGTCTAACTCCTAACCAATCCTTAGGCACTATAAAGGTAAATCCACCTTCTCCATTATCTCTTTTGAGTTGCACTTCCCCAGGTCTTTCCTTAACCAATTTCTTTAACTTTGTGATTAAAGCTCTGTTATAAGTAAAAATTTCTGCTTCTTTGTCCTTTTCATTGAATAGGACTATTGTTTCCCTTTCCTCAAGTGTTAAACCCATAAACAAAACCCCTTCCTTTTGTTCAGTTGTTCTTGCAGCTTTCCAACTTCTCAAGCCTTTTCTTTAAATCGTCATTTTCCATTTGAAGAATTTTAAATCTGATTGTCATTTCAGCGTTTTTTGAAGTTAGGTCTTTAATATCGTTGATAAGTCCCTCAATTATGCTCTGCTGCCTTTGGCATTGACACATATTTTCACCTTCTTTCGTTTATGCGTTACCTTTAATTAGGGTATCATGCCTTAACATTTCATTAGCTCATACAATTTTGAAAATCTCGTCAAAGTCAACTTCTAGTGCGTCCGCTATTGCTTTTGCTGTTTTAGGTCTTGGTGAGGATTCCCCTGCCTCTAATCTTGAAATTATTGAGAAATTAATTCCAGTTCTGATGCCAAGTTCTCTTAATGTCCAACCTTTTTTAATTCTCAATTCTCTTATCTTACTTCCATTGGCTTGAATATGCGACATAGCACCACCTCTTAGTAATTTGTTGAATTTATATTTTTTGTTTCGTTTATTCGTTGATTTTATTATAAATCAATAATTTATTGTTTGTCAATACAACAATTTAATATTTTGTTGTTTTTTGTATTAAAATGCTTTATAATATAATCAGAACTATTAATGGAAGGAGGTATGCAAAAAATGTTTTCACAAAGACTTAAAGAATTAAGAGAAGAGAAAATGATAACACAGGCAAAATTAGCTGAAGAAATAGGTGTAACCCCTCAAAATATTTCATATTTTGAAAAAGGTCGAGAACCAAGTTACGATATTTTAATTAAATTGGCTGATTATTTTGGAGTTACAACCGATTATTTGATAGGAAGAAGTCCATACAAAACGACTGAAGAAGAATTTGTAATAAAAAATTTAGAAGAAAAATATAATTTAAATCAATTTGACGACTGCATTTATGTCAACAATGAAAGTAAAGTTATTTTAAATAAAATCATTACAAGTAAAATCGAACCTCTTTACAAAAACTTAATTATGTTTGTTAGAAAACATTTATTTTTTAAAGATATGGATAATACAAACGAAAAATTAGAACTTAATAATATATTTGAAATGCTAATTGGAGATTTGTCATCCTTGTTTGAAAAAATTATTGAACTTTCTAAAAACGATTATTATTTTTATGCTCTATATCCTAATTTAATTAAACTACACTTAAATAATTCACCTATTCCATTCGAATTAGAACAAAAAGTTAATAAGATAACTGCCATGGAAGAAATACCTAAAATTAACCACTATTTCATCGAAGAAATTAGACCTTTATTAGATATAATTTACGCTGATTTACTTGAAATGTTTAGTTTTTATAATGTAAATGTTTCTAGTAACGCTAATGATTTATTTAGCTTTATTAGTGATTATTTTACTAAAATGTCTGATAAAGATAAGAATTTTGCTGATAAGGTGATAAAAAATATAATGGATAAAAAGTTTAGCAATACTACAAGCACAAATGAAATTGAAGTTGATAACAACATACCATTTTAATAAAAATGAGTGCCAGAATTGGGGAAAATGAATTTATCTTCAAAGAAGGTGTTATAAATGCCTAAGAAAAGAGGTAACAACGAAGGAACTATATATAAGCGTCCTAATGGGACTTGGTGCGGACAAATTACACTCGGAAGAAGTGAGGACGGAAAACTAAAAAGACAATCATTCTACGGGAAAACAAGGCAGGAAGTTGCTGAAAAGATTAATAAGGCAATTAACTCTTTTGCTGCTGGTGTATTAGTTGAACCTTCGCAGCTTACTTTGAGTAATTGGCTTAATACTTGGCTATTTGAATATAAAAAAAGCAACCTTAGACCTTCTACGCTGCAAAGTTATGAATATCTTATCCGTTACCATATTAACCCTGCATTAGGACATTATAAGTTAAAAGAATTACGTTCGGAGCATTTGCAAATGCTTTATAATGACAAGTTAAAAGAAGGATTGTCGCCCAGAACTGTTAAATATATTCATACTGTCTTACATGGTGCATTAAAGCAGGCAGCAAAAAATAATATAGTTGCTCGAAACATTTCCGAAGCAACTATACTTCCTAAACAAAGAAAAAAGGATATTAAAGTTTTAACACTTGAGGAACAACAAAGATTTTTAAATTCTCTTGAAGGTGAGCGTTTAAAATCAATATTTATTATAGCACTTGCTACCGGTATGCGACAAGGTGAGTTGTTAGCTCTTACATGGGATAATGTAAACTTTAAAGAAGGGACTATTACAGTTAAAAGGTCATTGAAAAGAGTTAAAAACTTTGATTCAAACATAAAGAAGAAAACAATAGTTATATTTCAAGAACCTAAGACCAATGCAGGCAATAGAATTATACCGCTGCCACCTGCAGTATTAGAGGAATTAAAAAATCATAGGAAAAGGCAACTTGAAGAAAAGTTAAAAGCTGGTGAAGTTTATGAAGATAATAACCTTGTATTTGCAACTGAACTTGGAAAACCTATTGAAACAAGGAATTTAATGAGGACATTTTATCGTATTTGTGAAAAGGCTAATATTGATATTAATTTCCATGCTCTACGACATACTTACGCTACAAGGCTGCTTGAAGCAAATGAGCATCCAAAGGTCGTTCAAGAAATATTAGGTCATAATGATATTACAACAACTTTGAATATATATTCCCACGTTATGCCTGAGGTTAAAAAAGCCGCAGCATTGAAAATAAATCATTTATTTGAATTGGATAAATCAAATAAAAAATCTAAGTGATTATTTTTTAACTTACTTGGCTATGATATAATTATATTATCACTTCCGGAGGTGTTTATATATGGATAATCAAAGTTTATTAGCAGCATTTGAAGAATTACTTGATAAGAAACTTGAACCTATTAACAATAAACTTGAAAAAATTGAAGGGAAATTAGATTCTGTATTTAATCAAGTTGCTGACCTTACTGAATTTAAAACGGACGTTAATACTAAACTTGATAATATTTCAAGTGAAGTTAGCGAAATTAAAGAAGATTTATCGGCAGTTGAGCTTGTAACTTCTAAGAATTGGAATGAAATTGCTCGTTTGAAAATAGCTAAGTAATAAAGGGATAGGTAATTTGCCTACCCCTTTATTTTTTCGCCCACTTCTGGTCGAAGGTATAAACCTATTGCCTAATCAATTCACCCTATAACTACAACTGCTATTATCGTTGCGATTCAAGTCTATAATCAATTTTAAAGCTATCCTAATATCTGCTTTCAATAAAGGAACCTAGCAAACGGAATTTTCCGTTTACCAAACTATGTAGCAAATAAAAATGCAGGCTGCTAAAATACAACCTGCGAAATAAAATTTTTTCTGGTTGCAGTATGGTTGCAGTATTTTTTGATTTTTGCAGCATACTGCAATTGCTAAAACTCTTGAAAATACT
>NZ_LKHP01000023.1 GCF_001440545.1 Caloramator mitchellensis | reverse complement strand
GACGCTTACAATTTTTTGATGCTTACGACGCCTACATACAAAAATGCAAATATTCTTGAATAAAATGTAAAAAATTTGTATAATATTAGATGAATATGTATTTGGAGGTATGTTCATGAAAAAAATGCCGCAAAAAAGTGAAATTTATTCTATTATCCCAATCCTACTAATTTTAGTTGTTGTTCCACTAATAGTTCACCTAAAGGTAGTAGATTTGACTGGCGAAATATCAAACATTTGGATACAGGGCAAAAAAAATCTAGACTTCTTTTCCTATTATAAGGCCAAATATTTTATTATTATATCTTTAATTTCATGTGTTGTGTTTTTTGTAAAATTAAGTAAAAATAGTTTAAAAATAAAAAAGTCATTTTTATATGTTCCTTCTTTTGTATTTATAATGTCAGCATTAATCTCAACATTACTTTCAGAGTATAGCAGTATAGCGTTCTTCGGTGCGCCAGACAGGTATGAAGGATTTTTTGTCATTCTATTTTACATATTAATTATGTTACTAACATTTAATTTGACTGATAACGATAAGAAAATTTATTTACTCATTAACGCCCTTTTGGTTTCAACTGTAATTATTTCTATTATAGCTATTTTCCAATATTTCAAACACGATATATTCCAAACAACTCTTGGGAGAAAGCTTATTTTGCCAAAAGAATTTTGGCCACAACTTGATAAGTTGCAATTCACACTTGGAGAAAGAGCTGCTTATGGGACTTTGTATAACATTAATTACGTTGGTAGCTTCATGGCAATTTCTTTTCCGTTATTTCTAACTTTGACATTTCTTTTGAAGGATTTAAAACAAAAAACAGTCTACGCAATTGCAGCGTTACTGGCTTTGAGCTCATTATTTGCTTCTTTGTCAAGAGCGGGTCTTCTTGGAATTGTTGTTTCAATTATGCTATTGCTGTTTATTTTAAGAAAATATTTGTTTAAACAATGGAAAGTATTATTGTCTTTTTCTGCTGTTGCAGTGTTAGCAATAATTATTATAAATAGTGTTACAAATGGTTTTGTCTTAAATAGATTTGCGACTTTAAAAAAAGAAGCCAAGTCATTTTTGACGACAAGTTCAAATGTATCTACTAAAAATAGGCTCAAAGAAATTAAGACAGAAAAAAATACCCTAACTTTTATATATAAGAACGACTCATTGAAATTTGATTTATCTGATAATTTAAAAATATACGACGCAAATAATAAAGAGATAAAATTTGATTATAACTTTGAAGATAGCAGTATAAAATTTATTGATGAACAATATAAAGATAGAAACTTTGGTTTCGGAAATTATAATGGAATGCCATTAATTCAACTTAGAACTGGAGGCAGTCCAATAAATGTAGTATATACAGTTGAAGGTTTCAAAATTATAGGACCAAATAACAGCTATTTAGATGTAAAACCTGTAGAAAAGATTGGCTTTGAGGGTAAAGAATATTTAGGTTCAAATAGAGGCTATATTTGGTCTAGAACTTTACCACTTATTAAGAAAAAACCTTTATTTGGTTATGGACCAGATACATTTATTTTGAGCTACCCTCAGCATGATGTGGTAGGTAAATTAAATTTCTATTATGATCCTTTAATTGTATTGGACAAGCCACATAATATATTTATTCAGACAGCAGTAAATACAGGTTTAGTTTCTCTGATTGCATTGCTATTAATTTTTGCATTATATATTTTACAAAGTTTAAAGATTTATTATAATCCAACATTTGAAGGCATCAATGAAATATACGGAGTTTCAATATTCTTAGGAATAGTTGGTTATATAATAACTGGCTTTTTTAACGATAGTATCGTTTCAGTTGCACCGGTTTTCTGGGTATTATTAGGAGTAGGTTTTGCAGTGAATTACTATATAAGCAGCAAAAGACAAGTATAATTTTTGTTAATAAAAATTAAAAAAACAAATGAGTTTTGAGGTGGATAATATGGAAAAAGAGATTACAATAAACATAAATGATGTTATTTACTCTATTCACAAGAGAAAAAAAGTTATTTTATTAACGCTCTTTGTTTCGTTAATATTAGGGATAATTTTTGCTTTTTTCACTAAGCCTCCATATAAGGTTGAGTCAAATATATACATAGAATTTGAAAAAGAAGTAGTTTTACAAGATCCCAAAACTAGATATACGGATGCTATTTATATCTTTGAAAAGTATGTAAGAATATGCAGTAAATTATTAAATTCAGATTCCTTTATAAGAGCTTCAGCTATTGAAAATAATATTGCTCAAAACGAAATTGATAGAATAAAGAAAAAAATAAAGATTAGCCCTTCACCAGATAGCCAAGTGATAAATATTAGTTTTGAACATGAAAACAAAAATGTTGGAGTTGCATTCTTAAATTCATTAATTAACCATTTAAGAATAGAGATTAAAAATATTAATCCAGATATAAAGTTTTTAATTCTTGACAAGCCTTATGCTACTGAAAACATTTCTAATTCTTCTAATGCGGTAAAAATTTTAATTGCTTTAGTATTAGGTTTATTCTTAGTATTTCTTTATATTTTTATTTTTGATTTTTTAATGTATAAAATTAAGAGTGCAAATGAAATATCAGATTTTTTACAAATACATATAATTGGTCAATTAAAAATAAATAAAGAAAAAGATACAGATGATTTTAAGCTAATTAGAAACAACTTGCTTACACTATTAAGCAGAAAAAATGCTAAAGTTATTTCCTTTATTAGTATCCATAAACTTGAAGGAAAAAGTTATATAGCAAATAATATTTCAAAACTAATATCTGACTTAGGATATAGAACTTTGTTAATTGATTTTTCGAGGAATTGTAATGAAAACAATAATAGTTTAACTGTAGTTAGATATTTTAAAGATAATAATTTTACAATAGACAAAGAAGAAATTATGAAAATAAAAAAATTTGTTGAAACACAAAAAGAAGAATATGACTATATTTTCTTTGATATGCCATCTGTTTTTGAAGAAAATGCGTTGCTGTTAAACGAAGTTGCAGACGCATCAATATTAGTAACAGCTTATGACGAGATAACATTGAATGAACTAAATGAGTTGAGAGAGATAATTAATATACATGAAATAAATCTAATTGGATTAATCTTTAATAAGGTTTTTAAAATAATGAAATAAAAGGCTGAAGCAAGGTGTTACAATGAAAAAAAATTAATTTTATTAAGTCAATTGGACTTATCCTTATAGATTTTTTGCTTATAAATTCATCATTCATCCTAACAGACATCCTTCTAAATACAATAAGATACAAATGCAAAAACACAGGATGCAGAATAAAAATACTTCCTGGCTTTGAAGAGATGATGAAGGATGGAAAGGCTCTTTTAAAAAACCTAAGGGACATTAAAATAGAAGACCTATTAAGAAGAGACCCAATAAACCTTGACATTAAGGGAATTGAAGAATATATAAAGAATAAGAAAATACTAGTTACTGGTGGAGGAGGCTCAATAGGCTCTGAACTTGCAAGGCAGATTTCAAGGTTCAATCCATCAGAGCTAATCATACTTGATATAAACGAAAACGCAGTATACGAACTAGAACACGAATTAAAATTCAAATATCCAGACCTAAACATAAAAGTAATAATAGCATCGATAAGGGATAAGGGAAGAATAGACAGGATATTCAACACCTCTAGACCAAACATAGTATTCCACGCAGCAGCACATAAACATGTTCCTCTAATGGAAAACAATCCCAGCAATTAACCCTGCTAAAATAAACTTTGGAACACTCCAAAAAAACCTAGAACATCTTAAAAATGCAGTTAAATTTGAAAATGAAGAGATTATAATTACATACATAGGACAAGTTGTAGACACTTATAGGAAAAGCGATGAGTATAACGAAAAGGCAAGAGGGGTTATCAAGTGATGAACAATTTATTAATTCTTGGAGCTGGTGGACACGGAAGAGTAGTAAGGGAAACTGCAGAGGCAATGAAATTTTTCCCAAGAATAGATTTTCTTGATGATAACTCAGAAATAGCCATTGGCAAATTAAATAAGTTTCATAAATTTACAAATGAATATAACTATGCTTTTGTTGCCATCGGAAATAATTTATTAAGAGAAAAATGGATGAATCAAATACAAAATTTATTTAAATTACCTGTATTGATTCATCCAATTTCATATATTAGTCCAACAGCAAATATATGCGATGGCACAATAATTTGTGCAGGTGCCATAATCAACACAAATTCAACCATAGGAAAAGGTTCAATTATAAGCATTGGAGCAAAAATAGATCACGATTGTATAATTGGCAATTATACCCACATAAATGCAGGAGCAATAGTTAAATCAAATACAATAGTTGATGATTTTATTAAAGTAGATGCAGGAGTAATATTTTCAGGTTAATAAATAGTTGGGGGTATTAATATGTATAAAAGCGTAAAAAAATTATTGGATTTTATTTTATCATTGATTGGCCTTATAGTTCTTTCTCCTTTATTTTTAATCCTAATGATTGCAATAAAACTAGATTCAGAAGGACCTATATTTTTTAAACAAAAGAGAGTCGGAATCAACAAAACTCATTTTGAAATATTGAAATTCAGAACAATGCGAATAGATACTCCAAAGGATACTCCGACCCACCTTTTAAAGAATCCAGAACAATGGATTACAAAAGTAGGTAAATTCTTAAGAAAAACATCCCTTGATGAATTACCACAGATAATAAACATTTTAAAGGGTGAAATGAGTATAATAGGGCCAAGACCAGCCCTGTGGAACCAATTTGACTTAATTGAAGAAAGGGACAAATATGGAGCAAATGACTTAAGACCAGGCCTTACAGGCTGGGCACAAATCAATGGAAGAGATGAGCTTCCCATTGAAGTAAAGGCAAAATTAGATGGCGAATATACAAAAAATTTCGGTATTAAAATGGATATAAAAATATTCTTTAAAACAATTGTATACGTCCTGAAAAGAAATGGAGTTGTAGAAGGCGGAACTGGAGCATTACAAGGCAATCACAAAACAGCATCGGATGAAGTTGCAGCTGCACAAGAGGTAGTGGAGTAAAGGAGAATTTTTGAAGTTTAAATATTGACTAATTAGAACAGCTAAACTTGAAGAAATACAAAAGATTAAATGGCAAGAACTAATTGAGAATGGAGAAGAGTGTAATGCTTAAGGTAATAATATTGACACAACAAGATAGATTTTTTATTCCTAATAATATACAAAAAATAATAGATAATTCTGAAGTTCTTGAAATTGTTAATGTTGATTGCAAAAGTTCACTTCAAAATAAATTATCAGATTTTATAAAATGGTTTGGTCTTTATCAAGTTGCAAAGTTGGGAATATTTACAATATTACGCTCCTTAGCAGGTAGATTAGACAAGCTATTTAGTTATAAATTATATGATGGATTATGTGGTGTAGAACATATAGCTAAAAAGAATAATATACCATTTAAAGTTATTCATGATTCAAATAGTAAAGATTTTTTTAATGTGGTTAAAGAATTAAACCCTGATGTAATTCTTTCTTTTTCAGCTCCTCAAGTTATCAAAGAACCATTATTATCGTTCCCTAAGTATGGGATTTTAAATGTTCATGGAAGTTTACTACCAGATTATAGGGGATGCATGCCAAGTTTTTGGTATTTATACAATAAAGAAGAATATGGCGGAGCAACTGTTCATTATATGTCAGAAAAAATAGATGATGGCGATATAGTAGCCCAAGATAAAATTTATATAGGCGATTGTAAATCAATGTTTGAACTTATGAAAAGAACAAAAAAAGTCGGAGGAGAATTAATGGTTAGGGTTATAAAAGAACTAGAAAGTGGAAGTTTAAAAAGAAGACCAAATAATGCTTCTGAAGGTAGATACTTTACATGGCCAAATGCAGAACAAGGTAAAGAATTTAGAGCAAAAGGGAAGAGATTGATATGAAAAAATATTTTTTAACACTTGATCTTGAAGAATGGTATCATCTTGAATATTTAAAAGAATATAAAGAGATTATTGAATCAAGCCAAAGATTTGCACCGAAGGTTTTACCTTTTTTGTATAAAATGGCGGATGAAGGGGTTTTTCTTACAGTCTTTGTTTTAGAAGATGTAGCAAAAGGCAATCCTGAATTAATTAGAGAAATAGCTAAGATGGGGCATGAAATTGCTTGTCATGGAAAACACCACGAATTGGTATATGAATTAACTAAAGAAGAGTTCAGACAAAGAATCGGTGAAGCAAAGAAAACTCTTGAAGAGATAACAGGAAAACCAGTCAAAGGATATAGAGCACCATGTTTTTCTATGGAGACTGAGAAATTAGATGTTTTATGGGATTTAGGATTTACTTATGATGCAAGTCTTATTAGATTCAAAGAGCATAAATTATATAATGTTATGGATATTTCAAATTTTAAAAAGGTTGAAAGTATGATTTTTAGAAAAAATGATAAATATGAATTTGAGACTCCTACATTGGATATAATGGGTAAATCCATTCCAATATCAGGTGGTGGATATTTTAGATTATTCCCACTATGGTTAATGAAATATTTTATGAAAAAACATTGGGAAAATGAAGATAATTTTATGTTTTATATTCATCCTTTTGAATTAGTCAGAGAAAAGCTTGAAAATGGCAAGAAAATGGGTATAAAAAATTACTTTAGATTTCAGGTGGGCAGATCTAGATTACAGGATAAGTTATTTAAGTATATTAAATGGTTAAAAAAGCAAAATGTAGAGTTTTTGAAGATTGAAGATTATATAAATAAATTAGAGAATAAAGAAGGTAAGGGGATATGAAAAAGATATTAATTACTGGAGCAAATGGAATGATAGGAAGTTCCATAGTAAATGAATTAATTGATTTGCATGAGTTGATTTTAATAGATTTATATTCAGATAAAATTGATAAATTTAGGGGTAGAGCAACTATTATAAATTTTGATTTAAGAAATATATCAGAATGGGAAAGTATCCTTGAGGGTGTAAACACTGTTATACATTTAGCTGCAGCAGTTCATTGGACGCCTAAAAATAAAAAAGAAGAGCAATATTTTATAAAAACAAATGTTGAGGGCACAAGAAAATTATTTGAAGCATGCAATAAATATAATGTTGCTAGATTTCTGTTTTTTAGCACTAATGATGTGTATGAAGCTTCAAATAATTTAATTACGGAAGAGACACCAGTAAATCCTAAAAATATATATGGTAAAAGTAAACTTTTAGCTGAACAATACCTTTTAGATGTTTCAAAGAATAGTAATACTTCCGTATGCATTTTTAGACCTGCCTCAGTATATGGAGAAAATGATAAAGGTAGTATGAAATCTTTAATAGATTTATGTAAAAAAGGCGTAGTTCCTATGATTGGAAAAGGAAAAAATAAGAAAGCGTTATTATATATAAAAGATCTTGTTCAAGCAGTTAAAAAATATGCAGATAGTGAAAATGATTTTAATAGAGAAATTTTTAATATTTCGTCTGGTAATTATGAATATATAGAAATTATTAATTCTATAGCTAAAGTTTTTGATTTAAAACCAATTAGGATTTATATTCCAAAATTGTTATGTACTAAAATTGCATCAAAAATTGGTCCTTTGAAAAAACTTGCAATAGCGGGAGAAACAAAAATGATTTCTTGTGATAAAGCTAGTATATTGTTAGGTTATAAAGCAAACTTTTCATTGGTAGAAGGGCTTAAGGATAGCAAATATTATATAATTTAAAGCTGAGTAAAGGGAGTAATTGCAAATATGAATAAAAAAAAAGAATTTTTGTTTCTATGCCAATTTTTCTATCCGGAATATATATCATCTGCTGCTTTGCCATTTGAGACTGCTGAAGCTTTAGTCAACGCAGGATTAAGTGTAGGAGTCTTATGTGGATATCCAAAGGAATATAGTTTATCAACAGATGTGCCATTAAAAGAAATATATAAGGGTATAGAAATTAAAAGGTTAAGGTACATCCAGCTTAAACGTAGTAATTTCATAGGAAGAATAATAAATTATTTTTCATTTACTTTAGCTGTTGCGTTAAATTTTTTATATTTAAAAAATTATAAAACAATAATAGTGTATTCTAATCCTCCAATACTTCCTTTAATAGCTGCAGCTGCGAGTAAGCTATTCAAAACAAAATTTATTTTTGTTTGTTATGATGTTTATCCTGAAATTGCATATATTACAAATAGTATTTCTGAAGGAAGTATTATAGCAAAATTAATGAATTTTATTAACAAAGTTGTTTTTAAATATGTAAATAAAGTAGTTGCTTTATCTAGTGAAATGAAAGATTTTTTACTTCTAAATAGACAGCAATTAAAAGAAGAAAAAGTTGAGGTTATTCCTAATTGGTATGAGGCTAAAGAAATTCAGGATATTTCAAAATCTTATTTTAATAAATTGTTTCAAGATTTAAAACCCAAAGAAAACCTTATTGTCGGGTATTATGGCAACTTGGGAATCTGCCAGGATTTAGATATTATATTAAGAGCAATAAGAGAATTAAGAAATTTTAATGGAATAAAATTTGTATTTGCTGGTCATGGGAATAAGATGAGAATTCTTAAGTCTATAACAAAGGAAGAAGAATTAAGTAATGTTATTATATATGATTTCTTACATGGACAAGATTTTCAGGATGCATTAAATATTACCGATTGCTTCATTGTGAGTTTAGTTAATGGATTAACAGGGTTAGCCGTTCCAAGTAAAACCTATAGTTATATGATGGCGGGTAAACCTATAATTGCTATAATGGGTGAAAATTCAGATATTGCGAGAGATTTAATAGAAAATAAGGCTGGATTTGTTATTCAACCAGGTGAAACTTCTAAATTAATAGATGCTTTAAAAGATTTATATTATAATCAAG
Source organism: Caloramator mitchellensis (assembly GCF_001440545.1). Taxonomy (NCBI): domain Bacteria; kingdom Bacillati; phylum Bacillota; class Clostridia; order Eubacteriales; family Clostridiaceae; genus Caloramator; species Caloramator mitchellensis. The sequence goes on along the minus strand of NZ_LKHP01000023.1, from coordinate 5,013 downwards.
AAAAAATTAAGATAATGGGTGAAAATTGTCGTGACGTTTTTTTGAAGAAATATACTAAAGAAAAATGCACAAATCAGTATGTAAAATTGATGAAAGAAATTTTGGAGGATGAGTAAAATGTTTAATAATAAAACCTTATTAATCACAGGTGGGACAGGCACCTTTGGAAATGCAGTTTTGAAGAGATTTTTAAATACTGATATAGGAGAAATTAGAGTATTTTCCCGTGATGAAAAAAAACAAGATGATATGAGAAAGTTCTATAAAAATGATAAAATAAAATTCTATATAGGCGATGTTAGAGATATACAAAGTATTAAAAATGCAATGTATGGAGTAGATTATGTTTTCCATGCTGCAGCATTAAAACAAGTTCCATCTTGCGAATTTTTTCCACTTGAAGCATTTAAAACAAATGTAATTGGCACAGAGAATGTATTAACTGCTGCAATAGAATGTGGTGTAAAAAAGGTAACATGTCTGTCAACAGATAAAGCTGCTTATCCAATAAACGCAATGGGCATATCAAAGGCAATGATGGAAAAGGTGTTTATTGCAAAATCAAGAACAGTTTCACCTGATAGAACACTAATATGTGGAACAAGATACGGTAATGTAATGGCATCAAGAGGTTCTGTAATACCACTTTTTATACAACAAATAAAAAGTGGACAACCACTTACAGTTACAGATCCAAATATGACAAGATTTTTAATGAGTATAGAAGAGGCAGTTGAGCTTGTTGTTTATGCATTCCAAAATGCTAAACAAGGAGATATAATGGTTCAAAAAGCTCCATCTGCAAGAATAGGTGATTTAGCTCAAGCAATAAAGGAAATATTTAAGGCAGATAATGAAATAAAAATTATTGGAACTAGACATGGTGAAAAACTATATGAAACTTTATTAACAAAAGAAGAGTATTTAGTAGCACAGGACTTAGGTGGTTTTTATAGAGTTCCTGCAGACAATAGAGATTTAAATTATGGTAAATACTTCGAAGAAGGTAATAGAGATTTATCAAATTACAAAGAATACAATTCGCATAATACAACTATTCTAAATGTAGAACAAATAAAGAAAAAATTATTATCATTAGAATATATACAGCAAGAACTTAGAGAATTTAATGGATTAAAAGAAGCAGCTGTTACAATAGAAAAGCTAATATAAGAAAGGTTGAAGAATATGAAAATACTTGTTACCGGCTCAAAGGGATTTGTGGGTAAAAATTTAATAGCTGAACTTAAAAATAGAGGATACAATGAAATATATAAATTTGATAGAAATACAGATAAGAGCCTATTAGAAAACTACACAAAGGATTGTGAATTTGTATTTCATCTTGCAGGGGTAAATAGACCTCAGAATGAAGAGGAATTCATGCAAGGCAATTTTGGATTTACAAGTGAACTTTTAGCATTACTGAAAAAACACAATAACAGATCTCCAATACTTATTACATCATCTATACAAGCAAAGCTTGACAATCCTTATGGTAGAAGTAAAAAGGCTGGTGAAGATTTAGTATTTAACTTTGGCAAGGAAAATGGGAACAAAGCAATAGTATATAGACTTCCTAACCTATTTGGCAAATGGTGTAGACCAAATTATAACAGCGTTGTAGCAACATTTTGTTATAATATTGCAAATGACTTACCTATAAAAATAAATGATCCAAACGTTGTTTTAACATTATCTTATATTGATGATGTTGTTGAAGAATTTATAAATGCACTTGAAGGAAAAGAAAATAGAAATGGTGAGTTTTGTGAAGTTTCAAAATCGTATAATGTTTCATTAGGTAATATAGCTGAATTAATCTATTCTTTTAAAAAGAGTAGAGAAGAACGTTCAATTCCTAATATGAGCGATGAATTTACAAAAAAGCTCTACAGCACATATTTAAGTTATCTGCCAAAGGATAAGTTTAGCTACGAATTAAAAATGAATGTAGATAATAGAGGCTCCTTTACAGAGTTTATAAAAACATTAGACAGAGGACAGGTATCTGTTAATATTTCAAAGCCAGGAATAACAAAAGGCAATCATTGGCACCACACAAAAAATGAGAAATTCCTTGTTGTAAGTGGAAAAGGTGTAATAAGGTTTAGAAAGATTGATTCAGATGAGATAATAGAGTATTATGTTAGTGGAGATAAATTAGAGGTAGTAGATATTCCTCCAGGATATACACATAACATAGAAAACCTTGGAGATACAGATATGGTTACAATAATGTGGGCAAACGAGCCCTTTGACCCAGAAAAACCAGATACGTATTATTTGGAGGTTTAACATGAAAAAACTAAAGGTAATGACTGTTGTTGGAACAAGACCAGAGATTATTAGGCTTTCACAAGTTATAAAAAAATTAGAGAAGTCAGAAGCAATTGAACATATATTAGTCCATACAGGACAGAATTATGATTACGAGTTAAACGAAGTATTTTTTAAGGATTTAGAACTTAAAAAACCAGACTACTTTTTAGATGCAGCTACAGGAACAGCTGTTGAAACAATTGGTAATATATTAATTAAAATTGATCCAATCTTAGAAAAAGAAAAACCAGAGGCACTACTTGTTCTTGGTGACACAAATAGCTGTCTTTGTGCAATTGCAGCAAAGAGAAGACATATTCCAATATTTCATATGGAAGCAGGAAATAGATGTTTTGACCAAAGGGTTCCTGAAGAAACAAATAGAAGGATAGTTGACCACATAGCGGATATAAATTTAACCTACAGTGATATAGCAAGGGAATATCTAATAAGAGAGGGATTTCCAATAGATAGGATAATAAAAACAGGAAGCCCAATGTATGAAGTTATACAAAAGAAAATGAAGGACATAGAAAAATCAGATGTATTAGAAAGATTAGATTTAGAAGAAGGCAAATATTTTGTAGTATCAGCCCATAGAGAAGAAAATATTAATTCAGAAGAAAATTTTATGGATTTAGTTGAAAGCCTTAATGCTATCGCAGAAAAATATAGCCTACCAATAATAGTTAGCACACATCCAAGAACAAGAAAAATGATAGAAACAAAGGGAATAAAGTTTAATCCGCTAATACAAACTTTAAAACCACTTGGATTTAATGATTATATTAAGCTACAAATGAATGCAAAGGCAGTTTTAAGCGATAGTGGAACTATTAGTGAAGAATCATCAATACTTGGACTTAAAGCCTTAAACATAAGACAAGCCCACGAAAGACCTGAGGCTATGGAGGAAGCATCTGTAATGATGGTAGGATTAAAGAAAGAAAGAATTCTTCAAGGCTTAGAAGTGTTGGAGACACAAGAGAAGGATACATTAAGACTAGTTAGGGATTATAGTATGCCAAATGTATCGGATAAGGTATTAAGAATAATATTATCCTATACTGATTATGTAAATAGAGTTGTTTGGGGGAAATATTAATGAAAGTTTTGCAAATTAATTCTGTCTGTGGAGTTGGTAGCACAGGCAGAATTGCAACGGATATACATCAGATCTTAAAGGAACAAGGGCATGAAAGCTATATTGCATATGGCAGAGGAGAAGCAAAAAATTGTGATAATGCAATAAGGATAGGCAATGATTTAGATATTTATAAACATGTGGCATTAACAAGGATTTTTGATAAACATGGTTTTAGTTCAAAAAAGGCTACAATAGACTTTATAAAAAAAGTAGAAAAAATAAATCCTGATGTTATTCATCTTCATAATATACATGGATATTATATAAACATTGAAGTTTTGTTTAATTATTTAAAGACTTGTAATAAAAGAATAATATGGACATTACATGATTGCTGGGCCTTTACAGGGCATTGTGCTTATTTTGATTATGTTGGTTGTGACAAATGGAAAAAACAATGTGACAATTGCCCTCAAAAAAATAAATATCCTCAAAGTATTTTTATAGATAATTCATATTTAAATTATAAAAGAAAAAAAGAACTTTTTACAGGAATAAAAAATATGACAATTGTAACACCTTCCAATTGGCTTGCAAATTTAGTTAAAGAATCATTTTTGAATGAATATGAAGTTAAAGTGATTCATAATGGCATTGACTTAAATGTTTTTAAGCCAGTTGATGGAAGCAATTTTAGAAAAAAATATAATATACAAGATAAATTTATTATCTTAGGTGTTGCAAATGTTTGGGATGAAAGAAAAGGATTAAAATATTTTATTGAACTTTCAAAGATGATAGATGAAAACTTTAAAATTGTTATAGTTGGGTTAAATGAAAAACAACTGAAAAGCTTACCTAAAAATATAATAGGAATTAAAAGGACTAATAGTATTGATGAACTTGTTGAAATATATTCAGCATCAGACGTATTTGTAAATCCAACATTAGAAGAAGTTTTAGGATTAGTTAATTTAGAAGCACTTGTTTGTGGAACACCAGTAATTACTTTTAATACTGGGGGAAGTGTGGAGTGTATAGAAAATAATAGTGAATTTATAGTAGAAAAAGTTAATATTGATGATTTAATAGCTAAAATACTTAAATATAAAGATAAAAAAGATGAAGAAAAAGATATCATAAAAAAAGAATCTATAATTAGAGTGAAAGATTTTTTTGATAAAGACAAAAAGTTTTATGATTATATTAAATTATATAATAATAGTTGTATTGTTTAATGTAAATTACTCAACTTTCGCAGGACAAAAAGACTAACTTCTCCTTGATATAGCAAGGCAAAGCCTCAATAAAATTATCTATAATTGAGTCAATAATGTCCTTTGAAATAGTTAGTTTTTCATTTAATACATTTTTTAAGATATCTATGATAAGTTGTAATGCTTCACAAAATTGGATATCTTGAAGTTCATCACAACATTGATAAAAGAATCCACCAATAGTTCTTAAATCCTTGATGTTTCGACTTTCTATTGACAACATGATATATCTGGTAAAAACAATTGATGTATGAGCAACCATGGAATCATAAGAACGACTTTGAAACTCTTTACCGAGTTTGAGGAACGATTTGTTCATTTTAAAGG
>NZ_LKHP01000022.1 GCF_001440545.1 Caloramator mitchellensis | reverse complement strand
AGTTCTGGGTCGTCTACCATGTCTGCTTTGTTTAAGAATACTACAATGTATGGAACACCTACCTGTCTTGCAAGAAGGATGTGTTCTCTTGTTTGTGGCATTGGACCATCTGCTGCACTAACTACTAGGATTGCTCCGTCCATCTGTGCTGCTCCTGTTATCATGTTCTTTACGTAGTCTGCGTGTCCTGGGCAGTCTACGTGTGCATAGTGTCTTGTTTCTGTTTCGTATTCAACGTGTGCTGTATTAATTGTTATTCCTCTTTCCTTTTCTTCTGGTGCCTTATCTATTTCGTCGTATCTTGTTGCTTGTGCTCTTCCGTATTTTGCTAATACTGTTGTAATAGCTGCTGTTAATGTTGTCTTACCATGGTCTACGTGTCCTATTGTTCCTATGTTTACGTGTGGCTTCGTTCTCTCAAAATGCGCCTTTGCCATTTTTGTTTACCTCCCCATTACTCATTTTTTGCCTTTGCTCCAACTATTTGAGCTTGAATGCTCGCTGGAACGTCTTCATAATGATCAAATTGCATTACATAAGTTCCTCTTCCTTGAGTTCTTGATCTTAAGGAAGTTGCATATCCAAACATTTCCGATAGTGGAACGAATGCTCTTATAACTTGAGCTCCACCTCTTGGTTCCATACCCTCTATTCTTCCTCTTCTTGAGTTGATATCACCTATAACATCACCCATGTATTCTTCTGGAACAGTAACTTCAACCTTCATTATTGGTTCAAGAAGAACTGGGTCCGCCTTTTGCATACCATTCTTGAATGCCATTGAACCTGCAATCTTGAATGCCATTTCTGAAGAGTCAACTTCGTGGTATGAACCGTCAAATAGAACTACCTTAAAGTCTATAACTGGGTAGCCAGCTACAACACCTGAAAGCATAGCTTCCTGGATACCGTTATCAATTGCTGGAATGTATTCTCTTGGAATAACACCACCAACGATATTGTTAACGAATTCGTAGCCCTTTCCTCTTTCCTGTGGTATAAGCTCAATCCAGCAGTGACCGTATTGTCCTCTACCACCTGACTGTCTAACGAATTTACCTTCAGCCTTAACTTGCTTTCTGATTGTTTCTTTGTAAGCAACCTGTGGTTTACCTACATTGCATTCTACTTTAAATTCTCTTTGTAATCTGTCAACAATTATTTCAAGGTGTAGCTCACCCATACCTGCGATAATTGTTTGACCTGTTTCCTGGTCAGTATATGTTCTGAATGATGGGTCTTCTTCTGATAGTTTTTGAAGTGCTATCGCCATCTTTTCCTGTCCAGCCTTTGTCTTTGGTTCAATTGCAACATTTATAACTGGTTCTGGGAATTCCATCTTTTCTAGAATTACAGGCTTATCAGCATCACTAAGAGTATCACCAGTTATAACATCCTTTAGTCCAACTACTGCACCGATGTCACCTGCTCTTAATTCTTCAACGTCTTCTCTATGGTTAGCGTGCATCTTAACGATTCTACCTATTCTTTCCTTCTTGCCTTTTGTTGAGTTTAAAACATAGCTTCCTGCAGTTAGTATACCTGAGTAAACTCTTACGAAGGCAAGTTTTCCTACGAATGGGTCAGCCATAATCTTAAATGCTAAAGCTGATAGTGGTTCTGCATCGTCTGCTTTTCTTTCTTCTTCTTCTCCATTGTCTGGATTTACACCCTTAACTGCTGGTATATCTACTGGTGAAGGAAGATATTCAACAACTGCATCAAGAACCATTTGAACGCCCTTGTTCTTGTATGAAGAACCGCAAACTACAGGAACTAATTCCCCTTTAATAGTTGCATTTCTAAGAGCTGTCTTTATTTCTTCTACTGTGAATTCTTCGCCTTCAAGATACTTCATCATCAATTCTTCATCAGTTTCTGCAACTGATTCAATAAGATGAGTTCTGTATTCTTCAGCTAAATCCTTTAAATCTTCTGGAACTTCTGTTTCTTGTGCTTGAGTTCCAAGGTCATCAACATATATAATAGCTTCGTTCTTTATAAGGTCAACTACACCCTTGAAAGTATCTTCTTTTCCTATTGGAATTTGGATTGGAACCGGCTTTGCTCCAAGTCTTTCCTTCATTTGTTTAACAACATTGAAGAAATCTGCACCCATGATATCCATCTTGTTTACATAAGCTATTCTTGGAACACCGTATTTATCCGCCTGTCTCCAAACTGTTTCTGACTGTGGTTCAACACCACCCTTTGCACAGAAAACTGCAACCGCACCATCTAATACTCTTAATGATCTTTCAACTTCAACTGTAAAATCTACGTGTCCTGGCGTGTCAATTATGTTTATTACATGATTCTTCCATTGGCAAGTTGTTGCTGCAGAAGTAATTGTTATACCTCTTTCTTGCTCTTGAACCATCCAGTCCATAGTTGCAGCACCTTCGTGCACTTCCCCTAATTTATGAGTTCTACCTGTGTAGAACAATATACGCTCAGTAGTTGTTGTCTTTCCAGCGTCTATGTGTGCCATAATACCTATGTTTCTTACTTTTTCTAATTGGACCGTTCTTGGCACAAATATTCCTCCTTTCTTTCTGCATCTATTTAGTATTATTATTTTCTTAAATGTTAATTAATACTATACCCCTAAATGTTATGCACATTTAGGGGAATGTTTATTACCATCTATAATGAGCAAACGCTCTGTTAGCTTCGGCCATCTTATGAGTATCTTCTCTTTTCTTAACTGATGAACCAGTATTGTTAGCTGCGTCCATTATTTCCCCTGCAAGTCTGAGTCTCATATACTTTTCTCCTCTTTTTCTTGCAGCATCAACTAACCATCTAATTCCAAGCGTCTGTCTTCTATCTGGCCTAACTTCAACTGGAACTTGGTATGTTGCACCACCTATTCTTCTTGCTTTAACTTCAAGAAGCGGCATAACATTGTTCATTGCAGTTTCAAAAACTTCTAATGGGTCTTTACCAGTTTTTTCTGCAATTATATCAAAAGCACCGTAAACAACCTTTTGTGCTACACCCTTTTTTCCGTCCCACATAACTTTGTTTATAAGCTTTGTTACAACCTTGCTGTTGTAAATTGGGTCCGGTAATACATCTCTTTTTGGAACATAACCCTTTCTTGGCACTTTCCTTCCCTCCTTAACATTAAATTTAAGTTCATCGGTACTCGGCTTTGCCGCAAAGTGCTCTATGCAATCTATCTTAACCCGAAGGAGCTTATATTGCACATAGCACTACTGAAACATCACTTCTTAGGTCTCTTAGTACCGTATTTTGACCTTTGTTGCTTTCTGTTGTTAACACCAGCAGCGTCAAGGGCACCTCTTATAATGTGATATCTAACACCTGGGAGGTCCTTAACTCTACCACCTCTTATTAGAACAACGCTATGTTCTTGTAAGTTGTGGCCTTCACCTGGGATGTAAGCTGTTACTTCGATTCCATTTGTAAGTCTTACTCTGGCGATTTTTCTTAACGCTGAGTTAGGCTTTTTAGGAGTCATTGTCTTAACAACTGTGCAAACTCCTCTCTTCTGAGGGCATCCCTTTAGAGCTGGTGACTTTGACTTGTATTCAACTCTTTCTCTACCCTTTCTTACAAGCTGGTTCATTGTAGGCATTTGTGCGCACCTCCTTCCAAATTGAACACAATATATATATAAAGCATAAAGCTTTATAACTCCTTTAAAATACATGCAGTTGCAGCGCCTACATCAATACCGCAAAGTGCACCTAATTTTTTCATTGTTTCAACAAACACAATCTCAACATTATGCTGTTTAGCAACTTCGATTACCGGTGCTGTTACCTTTGCCTCAGCATCTTCAGCAATATAAACTATCGCTGCCTGTCCTGATTTAATAGTTTTTATTGTCTGCTTTGCTCCAACTACTTTTTTGCCCTGTAATTTTGTTAACATATGAATCCCCCTCTTTGATGAAAGTCATCTTTCACCTTCATTGAGGCAAGAAATTAACTAAACACACAAATTCAATTTTAGCATTGTTAATTAATAATGTCAATACTCGACAATTTTTATTGCAAAGGGGATATGCCATCCCCTTTGCTTATTCTTCATTTATTAGCTCAACACTTCTGTATCTTGTCATACCTGTTCCAGCTGGAATGAGTTTTCCTATTATTACGTTTTCCTTTAATCCTACAAGCGGGTCAATCTTGCCTTTAATTGCTGCATCTGTAAGAACTCTTGTAGTTTCCTGGAATGAAGCTGCTGACAGGAATGAATCCGTTGCAAGTGCAGCTTTTGTTATACCAAGAAGCGCTGGCTTTCCAGTTGCAGGTCTTAGACCCATTTTAATAGCCTTTTCATTTTCTTCGTCAAATTCAAATTTATCAATCAAGCTTCCTGGTAGCATATCAGTGTCGCCAGAATCTTCTATCTTAATCTTTCTTAACATCTGTCTTACGATAATTTCAAGATGTTTATCGTTAATATCAACACCCTGCAATCTATAAACCTTTTGAACTTCAGCTAACAGATATGCTCTAACTGCTTCATCACCTTTGATTCTCAACAAGTCATGCGGATTAACTGAACCTTCAGTTAGAACTGCTCCAGCCTCAATTCTTTGTCCATCAAATACCTTAAGCCTTGAACCATAAGGAATAGGATATACCTTTTCTTCGCCATCATCAGCGATAATAGTTACAATCTTTCTCTTTCTGTCTTCAGTCACTTTGACAATGCCTTCCTTTTCGCTTATGATTGCAAGTCCCTTTGGTTTTCTTGCTTCGAATAATTCTTCAACTCTTGGAAGACCTTGAGTTATATCGGCTCCAGCAACTCCACCAGTATGGAACGTTCTCATTGTAAGCTGTGTTCCAGGCTCACCGATTGATTGTGCTGCAATAATACCTACAGCTTCACCAATATTTACTTTTTCCCCAGTTGCCATATTCATTCCGTAGCACTTAGCACAAACACCATAACGTGTTTTACAATTAAATACTGTTCTTATCTTAACTCTTGTAATTCCTGCCTTTTCAATCTTTGAATAAATATCATCTGTTATATATTCATTTCTCTTAACAATCAGTTCCCCTGTTTCAGGATTAACAACATCTTCTGCAGTATATCTTCCTATAAGTCTATCCTTTAATGCCTCAATTACTTCATTGCCTTCTCTGACTTCTTCAACATATGAACCTTCCTCAGTTCCGCAATCTTCTTCTCTTACAACTGTATCCTGTGAAACGTCAACAAGTCTTCTTGTTAAGTATCCTGAGTCAGCAGTTCTAAGAGCAGTATCCGCAAGACCCTTTCTTGCGCCGTGCGTCGATATAAAGAATTCGAGAACGTTAAGTCCTTCACGGAATGATGACCTAATTGGTAGCTCTATAATCTTACCTGATGGGTTTGCCATAAGACCTCTCATACCACAAAGCTGTCTTATCTGGTTCTTAGAACCTCTCGCCCCTGAATTAGCCATCATGAATATAGGATTAAACTTATCAAGGTTGCTCATTAGAGCGTCAGTAACGCTTTCTGTTGCCTTTGTCCAGGTATCGATAACCTTTTCATACCTTTCTTCCTCGGAAATGAAGCCTCTTCTGAACAATCTTTGAATATTATCAACTTCTGAATCAGCCTCAGCAAGTAATTTTGCCTTAGCTTCTGGAATAATCATATCCGAAACAGAAATTGTGATTGCACCGATTGCTGAGAAGTGGAAACCTAAAGCCTTTATTCTATCAAGAGTTATTGATGCTACTGTGGGTCCGTGCTTTCTGTATACTCTTTCAACAATCTTGCTTAGGGCTTTCTTGTCTGTTAAGAAATCCACTTCATAATCGCAAACCTTATCAGGATTGCTTCTATCAACAAATCCTAAATCCTGAGGGATTGCTTCGTTGAATATTATTTTCCCAGGTGTTGTTTTAACTATTTTTGAAACTGTTTCCCCGTTTATTTTCTTTGTAACTCTAACATTAATCTTTGCATGCAATCCAACTTCCTTTAGATTATATGCTATCAGAACTTCTTCTGGCGAAGAGAAATATTTACCTTCTCCAAGTTCTCCATCCTTTTCGATAGTTAAGTAGTAGGAACCTAACACCATGTCCTGTGTTGGAACAGTTACAGGTTTTCCATCCGATGGCTTAAGAATATTGTGAGCTGCAAGCATTAAAAATCTAGCTTCTGACTGAGCTTCAACAGATAGTGGCACGTGAACTGCCATCTGGTCGCCGTCGAAGTCTGCATTATATGCTGTGCACACAAGAGGATGAAGCTTAATTGCCCTTCCTTCTACTAATACAGGTTGGAAAGCCTGAATTCCAAGTCTATGCAATGTGGGGGCACGGTTGAGCATCACAGGATGGTCTTGAATTACCTCTTCAAGTATATCCCATACCTGATTATTAACTCTTTCAACCATCTTTTTTGCATTTTTTATATTGTGAGCTATTCCCTTTTCAACTAATCTCTTCATTACAAATGGTTTGAAAAGTTCTAAGGCCATTTCCTTTGGAAGACCACATTGATACATCTTTAATTCTGGACCTACTACGATAACAGAACGTCCTGAATAGTCAACACGCTTTCCAAGAAGATTTTGACGGAATCTTCCTTGCTTACCCTTCAACATATCTGAAAGTGATTTTAGTGGTCTGTTACCAGGTCCTGTTACTGGTCTTCCCCTTCTACCATTATCAATCAAAGCATCAACAGCTTCTTGAAGCATTCTCTTTTCATTTCTAACTATTATGTCAGGTGCTCCAAGATCAAGAAGCCTTTTTAATCTGTTATTTCTATTGATAACCCTTCTATATAAATCATTTAAGTCGGAAGTAGCAAACCTGCCACCATCAAGTTGAACCATAGGTCTTAAATCAGGTGGTATGACAGGTAGCACATCTAGGATCATCCATTCAGGTCTGTTACCTGATTTTCTAAACGCTTCAACAACTTCGAGTCTTCTAATAATTCTAACCTTCTTTTGACCTGTGCTTGTTTCAAGCTCCGACCTTAGTTCCCTGGATAAAACTTCAAGGTCAAGTTCCCTTAGCAGTTCCTTTATTGATTCTGCACCCATTCCTGCTACAAAGGAACCTTCACCATACTTTTCAACAGCTTCTCTATATTCCTTTTCTGTTAAAAGTTGCTTTTTAACAAGTCCGGTTTCACGCGGATCAATAACTATATAGGAAGCAAAGTATAATACCTTTTCAAGAGCTCTTGGGGACATATCTAATATAAGTCCCATTCTTGATGGTATACCTTTAAAATACCAGATGTGGGATACAGGGGCAGCAAGCTCAATGTGCCCCATTCTCTCACGTCTTACCTTTGATTTTGTTACTTCTACTCCACACCTATCGCACACTATGCCCTTATATCTGACTCTCTTATATTTACCGCAATGGCACTCCCAATCCTTAACTGGTCCAAAAATTCTTTCACAGAAAAGCCCATCCTTTTCTGGTTTTAAAGTTCTATAATTTATTGTTTCTGGTTTTTTAACTTCTCCTTTGGACCATTCTCTTATCTTTTCAGGAGAAGCAAGACCAATTTGCATAGAATCAAAGTTATTAAGTTCAAACAAGGGGACAGCCTCCCTTCGTAATTTATTCTTCGTCATCAAAGCCTAAGTCATCTTCAACACTAAAGTTCATTAATTTTTCAATATCATCAATCTCTTCTAAATCTTCAAGTGCACCATCATCATCTACTAAATCTTCTTCAAAATCATCGATATCCTCAGTAGTTGTTAAAGGTGTTGTTGGAATATCTTCTCTAAATTCCATCGTTCCTTGAATTTCATCGAGGTCATCATCGTAATCAACATCTTCCTTAATAGTAACCTCTTGTTTGTCCTCTCCAAGAACCTTAACATCAAGGCAAAGTGATTGAAGTTCTTTAATTAGAACCTTAAATGATTCTGGAACACCTGGTTCTGGAATATTTTCACCCTTAACAATAGCTTCATAAGTTTTAACACGACCAACAACATCGTCTGATTTAACTGTAAGAATCTCCTGAAGTGTATGTGCTGCACCGTATGCCTCGATAGCCCAAACTTCCATTTCACCAAACCTTTGACCGCCAAATTGTGCTTTACCTCCAAGCGGCTGTTGAGTTACCAGTGAGTATGGACCCGTTGAACGAGCATGAATCTTGTCATCAACAAGGTGGGCTAGCTTAAGAATATACATATAACCTACAGTAACTCTATTGTCAAAAGGTTCTCCGGTTCTTCCATCATATAAAACAGTCTTTCCGTCCGGATCATAACCAGCTTGAACCAAACATTCTTGGATATCCTCCTCTGTAGCACCATCAAATACAGGAGTTGCAACATGCCATCCTAATTTCTTTGCAGCTCTTCCAAGATGAACTTCAAGAACTTGACCTATGTTCATACGCGAAGGAACACCTAGAGGGTTTAAAACTATTTGCAGTGGAGTTCCATCTGGAAGGTATGGCATATCTTCACGTGGTAATACTCTTGAAATAACACCCTTGTTACCATGACGACCTGCCATCTTATCACCAACTGATATTTTTCTCTTTTGAGCTATATAAACTCTTACAAGCTCATTTACCCCTGGTGGTAATTCGTCTCCATTTTCTCTTGTAAATATCTTAACATCTACGATTATACCTGCCTCACCATGAGGAACTCTTAAGGATGTATCTCTAACTTCTCTTGCTTTTTCACCAAATATAGCCCTTAAAAGTCTTTCTTCTGCAGTTAGTTCTGTCTCTCCTTTTGGAGTAACCTTTCCTACAAGTATATCCCCGGATCTTACTTCTGCACCTATTCTAATGATTCCTCTATCATCTAGGTCTCTAAGTGCATCTTCTCCGACGTTTGGAATATCTCTTGTTATTTCTTCTGGTCCAAGCTTTGTGTCTCTCGCTTCACACTCATATTCTTCTATGTGAATTGATGTAAATACATCGTTCATTACAAGTTCTTCTGAAATCAAAATAGCGTCTTCGTAGTTGTAACCTTCCCATGTCATAAATCCAATAAGTATATTTTTACCAAGTGCTATTTCTCCCTGGTCAATCGAAGGACCGTCTGCAATTATATCCCCAGCTTTTACTTTGTCGCCTTCGTTCACAATTGGTCTTTGATTTATTGTCGTTCCTTGATTAGAACGCTTAAACTTTAACAATTTATAGCTTTCTATTTTGCCATCAGAATCTCTTCTGATTTGTATATTATCAGCAGTTACTTTGATAACTTCTCCATCAGACTTAGCAAGAGGAATTATCCCAGAATCCTTTGCAGCCTTATATTCTATACCTGTTCCTACTATAGGAGCTTCTGTTTTAATAAGAGGAACTGCCTGACGCTGCATGTTTGAGCCCATTAGTGCTCTGTTTGCGTCATCGTTTTCAAGGAACGGAATCATAGCAGTTGCTACTGAAACAACCTGCTTAGGTGAAACGTCCATCAAATCAACTTCATGCGGTGAAACAACTACAATGTCCTTTTTAGCTCTTGCAGTAACCCTCTTATCGATAAATCTACCTTCTTCATCAAGTGGCTCATTTGCTTGGGCAATGATGAATTGGTCTTCTTCGTCTGCAGTTAAATATACTACTTTATCCAAAACTCTTCCGCTTTCCTTATCAACAAGTCTGTATGGAGCTTCTATAAATCCATATTCATTAACTCTTGCATAAGTTGCAAGAGAGTTTATAAGTCCTATGTTTGGACCTTCTGGTGTTTCAATTGGGCACATTCTTCCATAATGTGAATGGTGAACGTCTCTTACTTCGAAGCCGGCTCTTTCTCTTGAAAGCCCTCCAGGTCCTAAAGCGGATAGACGTCTCTTATTAGTTAATTCTGATAGAGGATTTGTTTGGTCCATAAATTGAGATAATTGTGATGAACCAAAGAATTCCTTAATCGCTGCAACTACAGGTCTTGTATTTATCAACTGCTGTGGAGTTGCTGCATCTAAATCTTGTATAGTCATTCTTTCTTTTATAACTCTTTCCATTCTGGAAAGACCAATTCTAAATTGATTTTGCAATAACTCTCCAACAGACCTAATTCTCCTATTTCCAAGGTGGTCGATATCATCTACATAACCAAGCCCAAAAGACAAATTGAGGCAATAGCTAATAGATGCAAACATATCATCCTTTATTATATGCTTTGGAACAAGCTCGCTCATTCTTTGCCTAATTGCATCCTTTATATCATCCTCATTATCAAATTCGTCCAATATAGCCTTTAATGTTGGGAAATGCACCATTTCCTTAATCTTTAAGTCACTAAAATCATAAGGAAGACCTAATTTATTCAAATCAACAAAATTATTTCCAATAACTCTTACTTCTTTGCCTTCAATTAATAGATTTACTACATTTATACCACTGTGTTGTATCTTTTGAGCTGTCTCCCTATCGATTTTTTGACCTTCTTCGATTAATATTTCACCAGTAAGCGGGTGAGCTAAAGTATTTACAGAAATCTGATTAACTATTCTATTTGCTAAAGATAGTTTCTTGTTGAATTTGTATCTACCAACCCTTGATAAATCATATCTCTTAGGGTCAAAGAATAGTGAATCTAATAAAGCTTTTGCACTTTCAACTGTAGGAGGCTCGCCTGGTCTTAACCTTTTGTAAATTTCTAATAAAGCATCATCTTTAGTTTTAGAGCCATCTTTTTCGATAGTAATTCTAAGGTGCTCATCTTCTCCAAAAAATTGAAGTATTTCAGCATCTGTTCCCATGTCCATAAGAGACCTAATAAATACTGTCAATGGTAGTTTTCTTGTTCTATCTAACCTTACATACAATATTTCATTAGAATCTGTTTCATATTCAATCCAAGCACCTCTATTGGGAATTACAGTTGATGAGTAAAGCCTCTTTCCTGATCTGTCGATTGTCTCTGCATAGTAAACACCTGGAGACCTAACTAGCTGGCTTACTATGACTCTTTCAGCCCCATTAATAATAAAGGTTCCCTGCTCAGTCATTAATGGAAAATCTCCCATATAGACTTCTTGGTCCTTTACCTCTCCAGTTTCTTTATTTACAAGTCTAACTTTTACCTTCAATGGAGCTGCGTATGTAGCGTCTCTTTCTTTGCATTCTTCAACTGAATATTTGATGTTCTCATAGTCTAACCTATAGTCAATAAATTCGAGAACCAAATTACCTGTGTAATCCGTTATTGGATTAACATCTTCAAATACTTCTTTAAGTCCTTCGTCTAAAAACCATTTGTATGAATTGAGTTGAATCTCAATAAGAAGTGGCATGTCGATTACTTCTTTTATTTTTGAAAAGCTCATACGGGTCCTACGACCAACTTTAACAGGATGTACCATCAAATCTCACCCCTTACATAAAATAAATACCAATGACGCACTACTCCATTGTAATATTGTTGACTAAAAATATGCATTATATACATTTTGAGAAAAAATTATCTACAAAAATACAATATAATCCCATTATTCATGCATTTTAATATGTTACCACAACATACCTTTCATGTCAATAAAGTAAATAAATTTTTCTTAAAAAACTAAAAGCTGCCTCTTTCGAGACAGCTTCTATAAAAGTTCTATAAAAATTTTATTCAATTACTTAACTTCTACTGTTGCTCCAACTTCTGTTAACTTAGCCTTTATAGCTTCAGCTTCTTCCTTGCTTACGCCTTCCTTAAGTGTCTTTGGAGCTCCGTCAACAAGGTCCTTAGCTTCCTTTAATCCAAGACCAGTTATTTCTCTAACAACCTTTATAACCTTAACCTTTTCAGCACCTGCGTTAGCAAGTATTACATCGAATTCAGTCTTTTCTTCAGCTGCTGGAGCTGCAGCTACTGCACCTGCAACTGCTACTGGAGCTGCTGCGCTAACTCCGAACTTTTCTTCGCATGCCTTTACTAATTCATTTAATTCAAGAACAGTCATATTTTCTATAGCTTGAATGATTTCTTGTATTGTCATTTAAAACACCTCCAAAATTTTTAATTATTATGCATTTGCTTCTTCTTTTTGTTTTCTAATAGCATCAAGCACATAAACAAGTTTTGAAACTGGTGATTTGATGCTTCCAAGGAACTTTGCAAGTAGAACTTCTCTTGGTGGTATCTTTGAGAGTTCCTTAACCTTAGCTGTATCAAATAATTGTCCTTGCACAATACCTGCTTTTAATTCAATTGCCTTATGAGTTTCTCCAAACTCAGCAAGCAATCTAGCTGGTGCTGTTGGATCGTCATAGCTGATAGCAAGAGCTACTGGACCTTCAAGGTAAGTTTCTAATCCTTCGAATCCAAGTTCTTTTGCTGCTCTTAATGTCATCGTGTTTTTAACTACCTTGTATTCTACTCCTGCTTCCCTCATCTTCCTACGAAGCTCAGTGTCTTCTGCAACAGTTATTCCAATGTAAGAAGTTAGGATTATTGCTTGAGCTCTTTGGAACTTTTCAACGAGTTCCCTAACTTTTGCTTCTTTTATTTCTCTGTTGCCCACTTTGTGCACCTCCTTGCCCTTTATTTATGAGGCCTTTTACAATATAAAAGGCCTCTCCGTAGACATAGAGAGGCCTAAAAGTCCTATCTAAAACCTCGGTAGGTTGGTATCCCGTTACGCCTTATGGCACCTACTGTCTACGGTTAATTTCCTAATTCAATTAACACAACGTTAATTTTACCATTAACTTTAGTAAAAGTCAACATTATTCAAGAACTTTTACTGGATTTATCTTAATTCCAGGTCCCATTGTGCTTGCTACAACAACACTCTTGATGTATTGTCCCTTTGCAGCAGCTGGTTTTGCCTTAACGATTGCTTCCATTAAAGTATGGAAGTTTTCAGCCAGCTTTTCAGTTCCAAATGATTTTTTTCCAACTGGGACGTGGATAATAGCAGTTTTATCAACTCTATACTCTACTTTACCAGCCTTTATTTCAGCTATAGCCTTTGCTACATCAAATGTAACTGTTCCTGATTTTGGGTTTGGCATTAATCCCTTTGGTCCAAGAACCTTACCCAACTTACCTACAACACCCATCATATCTGGTGTAGCAACAACTACATCGTAATCAAACCAATTTTCCTTTTGAATCTTATCTACAAGTTCTTCTGCGCCTACATAATCTGCACCTGCAGCCTCTGCTTCCTTTGCCTTTTCGCCTTTAGCAAAAACAAGAACTCTAACAGTTTTTCCTGTTCCGTGTGGTAATACTACCGCACCTCTAACTTGTTGATCAGCGTGCCTTGGGTCAACGCCAAGTCTTACGTGAACTTCTACAGTTTCATCAAATTTAGCTCTTGCTGTTTGTAGAACTAAATCTAAAGCTTCCTTTGGTGAATAGAGAGTATTTCTATCTACCAACTTAGCAGCTTCTAAATAATTCTTACCTCTTTTCATCTATATCCCTCCTCGTGGTATTAACGGTTTTTACCTCCCACGCCTGCGCGTGAATTATTCTACAATTTCAATGCCCATGCTTCTTGCAGTTCCTTTAACCATGCTGATAGCTGCATCTAGTGAACCTGCATTTAAATCTGGCATCTTAAGTTCAGCAATTTCTCTAACCTTAGCCATTGAAACCTTAGCAACCTTTTGCTTGTTTGGCACTGGTGAACCGCTTTCAATTCCAGCAGCCTTCTTTAACAATACTGATGCTGGTGGTGTCTTTAAAATAAAGCTGAATGATCTGTCAGCATAGATTGTGCAAACTACAGGAATAATAAGACCTACTTGTTTTTCAGTCTTTGCGTTGAATTCCTTAACAAATTGCATGATATTGATACCATATGGACCGAAAGCTGGACCAACTGGTGGAGCTGGTGTAGCTTTTCCTGCTGGCAATTGTAGCTTAACCATACCTACTACTTTCTTTGCCATAATCTAGCACCTCCTTAGAATGAACATTATAGTATTTTTTCAACCTGGTTAAAATCAAGTTCAACAGGAGTTTCCCTACCAAACATGTTAACCAGAGCTTTAATCTTTTTCTTTTCCATGTTAATTTCTTGAATTTGTGCTACAAAGTTTTCAAGCGGACCCTTTATAATCTTTACATTTTCACCAATCTCAATATCTAAATCAACAATTGGCTCAACTATTCCCATAGCATCAACTTCATCGTCAGTTAATGGAACTGGTTTAGACCCTGGTCCGACAAAACCTGTAACTCCCCTGGTATTTCTTACAATATACCAAGAATCATCATTCATAATCATTTTAACCAACACATAACCCGGATATTTTTTTCTTTGGACAACCTTTGTCTTGTTGTTTTTTTCTTCAATAACTTCTTCCATCGGAATTTGTATATCAAAGAATAAATGCTGTAAATTTCTGTTTTCGATTGTCTTTTCTAGATTTGCTTTAACCTTGTTCTCATACCCCGAGTAAGTGTGAACAACATACCATCTTGCTTTGTCCGCCATAATCTAAGGGACCTTCGGCCCCTCCCTCCTTTATCTAATGTAATCTAATACCTTTCTAAAGACGAATCCAAAAACTGAATCCATGAGCCAAACTATCAATGTAAAGATAGCCAAAGTCCCAAGAACTATTTTTGTAGTATTAATAACTTCTTTTCTTTCAGGCCAAGTAATCTTTTTAAACTCTGCCTTAACTTCTCTAAGATATTTTACTATCTTGTTATTTTCCCCAACTTTACTTACTTTAACCTCAGCAGACATAGTTTCACACCCTTATAATTTAATAAAATTACTTTGTTTCTTTATGAACTGTGTGCTTTTTGCAGAATTTGCAATACTTTCTGAATTCCAATCTGTCTGGGTCATTCTTCTTGTTTTTGTTTGAATGGTAGTTTCTTTGCTTACATTCTTGGCATGCAAGTGTAACCTTAACTCTCACTGTTTACACCTCCTAATTTAGACGGAATGCTGCAACTTAAATTGCACATTTCTTAATTACATTATCACATTAGAATTTTACTGTCAATACTAATACAAACAAAAGCGGAAGCCGCCATCGAAAGGGTGACTTCCGACCTTCGACCTCCGGTTTTGTATTATTCAAAAATCTTAGCAACAACGCCAGCGCCTACTGTTCTTCCACCTTCTCTAATCGCAAATCTTAATCCTTCTTCCATTGCGATTGGAGTGATTAACTCAACATCCATATTGATGTGGTCTCCTGGCATGCACATTTCTACTCCATCTGGTAACTTGATTGAACCTGTTACGTCTGTTGTTCTGAAGTAGAATTGTGGTCTGTATCCGTTAAAGAATGGAGTGTGTCTTCCACCTTCTTCTTTCTTTAATACGTATACTTGACCTTCAAATTTTCTGTGTGGGTTTACTGAACCTGGCTTTGCAAGAACTTGACCTCTTTCGATTTCTTCTCTTGTTACACCTCTTAATAGTGCTCCTATGTTGTCTCCTGCTTCTGCCATGTCTAGTATCTTTCTGAACATTTCTACACCAGTTACTACTGTCTTCTTCTTTTCATCTTGTAGTCCTACGATTTCTACTTCGTCGCCTACCTTCAATATT
>NZ_LKHP01000021.1 GCF_001440545.1 Caloramator mitchellensis | reverse complement strand
AAACGAACTTGTTAGCGTAGTTAATAAATTTAAGATTCAGTAATTAAATAATTTTTTATAAAAGTCCCAACTTAGAAACAGTTGGGGCTTTTTTTGAAATTTCGAGGAAATCAAATGTAATAAAAGAACGAACACAATAAAGGGTCAATAACAGGTTTATATTCAGAAAATTGAAACAAAATAAGTATAAATCAATCAATATTGGTTTTGTATATTGATTTTCACAGTATTACAATTATATTATGCTTATCTGGGGAGGGATATTATGGATGGCGAAATTGCATCTGTCATTAAAAACTTAATACATATAGATAAAAATGCCAGCGAATTAAGGGAAAAATTTAAATTAGAGATTGAAAATAGAAAAAGGCAGATTGGTGTAGAAATTGAAAAATTAAAACAAGAGATAATAGAAGATGAATTAATCAATATAAATGAATTTGAGAAAGAGAAAATGGATAAGGCAAAACTGCAAGCAGAAAAAATTATTAACATTGCAAAGGAAGAATGCAGTGATTTAGAAAAAAAATACAGCGATTCAAAAGCTAAATTGATTAAAAAAGCAATCGACGAATTGTTTAAATAGGGTGATTGTATGGATAAAAATACTGTTTATGGTGCTGTAAATACAAAGGTTCTTTCTATGTATGGCAAGTTTTTAAAAATGGAAGATTATTCAAAGCTTATCAATCTTAAATCACCTATTGAAATTGCACAATATCTAAAAGAGACCGAAGGTTATAAAATGGCCTTTAAAGGAGTCGATGTAGAATACTTGCACAGGCATCATATTGAAATAATTTTAAAAAAGCACCTCATAGACTTTATTGATAAAATAATTCACTTTTTTCATGGGGATTTAAAGAATTTTATCAAATGTTTTTATATAAAATATGAGATATTTGATTTAAAAAGAATTGCAAGGCTTATTCACGTCGAAAAGGATTTTGATAATTTAAAGGAGAGCCTTATATTTGTTGGCAAGTATAGGTTTATTGATGTCGATAAAATAATAAAGGCGACAAAGGTATCGGAACTTATTAATTTATTAGAAGGAACTGTATATTATCCGTTTCTAAAAAATCTTGTTGATGGTAACGAGAAGGAAAATCTATTTAGGTTTGAAATGTCTCTTGATAGGGCTTTTTTTGTTCTTTTAAATGAGAATGCTAAAAAGCTCGAGGAGGATGATAAAAAATCATTTTACGAAATTTACGGAACTCTTTCGGATATGCTTAATTTAAAGTGGATATATAGAAGTAAAAGATATTTTAACCTATCTCCAGAGGAAATCTTTAATTACACCATCGACTTTGGGAACAAGTTTAACTATTCCAAGATTAAAGAGTTTTGCTATTCAAAGAGTCTTGAAGAGTTTTTATCAAATGCAAGTAAAACACCCTATGCTTTTATGTTCAAAGGGGATGAAAAGCAGGACATTTATATGGAAAGGCGTATAAACAGGTATATGTATTTTAAGCTAAAAAAGGTGTTTGTAAAAAGGGAACTTGACATCTCAATGGTTTTAGCATTGCTGGAACTAAAGGAATTTGAAATATTGGATATAATATCAATAATAGAATGCGTTAGATATTCTATCGATGTCGAAGAATCAAAAAAATACCTCATTATAGACTTATAGGGGTGGGAAAATGGCAGTTGCAAAGATGGAAATGATTAATTTGGTTGGCCATTTAGACTTTTTGGACGAAGTTTGCAAAAGGATTATAATGTCTGAATCAGTGCATATGCTCAATGCGATAAATGAGATAAGTGAGAATAATTTCCCTATAATGGATGTAGATGATATAGATGCTCTGGCGGATATAAATTATATAAGACCCTACAGCAGCAGAAAAGATTTAAAGGACGTTGAAAAGAAGATCAATGCTATCATTGACATATTTGATTTAAATAAAAAGGTCAAAAAGGAATTTTTAAGGGAAAGATATGATTTCAGACAAGATGTAATTGAGGTTAACGAATTATATAATTTATTACAAGAAAGACACTCTTCATTTTTAGAATTAGAAGAAGAGCATAGGGAGCTTGACGAATTAAAATCCTACCTTATTCATATTAAGGACGTAGATGTAAATTTAAATGAACTTTTTAATCTTAAATATATCAAATTTAAGATTGGAAAACTAAACAAATACGATATGGATAAGGTTAAAAAGAATTATGAAAATATATCGGGAATAGTTCTTAAATTTTTTCAAACAACAGATTACTCTCTTGTTATGATATTTTATCCCACAGCAGTTGAAAATGAGGTTTTGAGGATATTAAACTCGGTTAATTTTGATGAGTTGAAATTTAAGTATAAGTTTTCAGGAACTGCTATGGAGTGGATTGAATGGATTGAAATAAGAAAGATTGAAATTAGGGAAGAGATACAAAAATTAAGGGATGAAATTCTTCACATAAAAAAAGAATATGGTTCAAGAGCAGAAAAATACTACTCAAAATTTGTAATGGAAACTAAGATAGAAGAATTAAAAAACAATATTGCTGTTACAAACGAATTTTTCTATATCTCTGGTTGGATTCCTTCAATCCATAAGAAGAGATTAAACAAAATGCTTGAGGATATAGATGAAAGGGTAATAGTTATTTATAAGGATATGGGTGATGTAAGGGAAGGGCTGGAGCCACCGACCTATCTTAGCAATGGATATTTAATACGCCCATTTGAGTCAATAGTTAAAATGTATGGTATTCCTTCCTATAAAGAATTAGACCCAACAGCGTTTGTTGGAATAAGCTATATGCTTCTATTTGGGGCGATGTTTGGGGATTTGGGGCAAGGATTGGTGTTGTTTTTAATAGGTGAGATACTGAATAGGATAAAACACAGGCCAAACCTTGGGGGAGTTTTATCGCGGCTTGGAATAAGTTCAATGGCATTTGGGCTTATATATGGAAGTTTTTTTGGATTTGAGGATATACTTCCGACATATATAGTCAGGCCCATGGTTGAGATAAACAAAGTGCTGATATTAGCCGTTGCATTTGGAGTGATTTTGCTCTCGGTTGGATTTTTTTATAACCTTGTAAACTGCTATAGAAATAACGATTTGGAAGAAGGAATATTCAGCAGAAACGGTGTGGCAGGGCTTGTTTTTTACTGGATGCTTTTGTATTACATCATTATTAAGGTAGAAGGCAGAGAGGGCTTTTTACCAGATGGGGCTATTTTATTTATTTTAGCATTCGCACTGATTTTGATATTGTTCAAGGAACCTATTGTTAATATTTTAAAGGGGGAGAAAAGGCTCTACCACGAATCAGTGTCGGATTATTACATCGAAGGTGGTTTTGGAATTGCTGAAACACTTTTGAGCCTTTTATCAAACACTCTTTCATTTATAAGGGTTGGAGCCTTTGCAATAAACCACGTTGGATTGTTTCTGGCCTTTGAAACTCTTGCAAAGATGATGCACGGAGGAGTTGGAGGGGCGTTGATGCTGGTTTTAGGAAATATCGTGATAATAGGACTTGAAGGATTGATTGTATTTATTCAAGGGCTAAGGCTTGAATACTATGAACTGTTTAGCAAATTTTTTAAAGCAACAGGTTATGAATATTCACCAATTTGTATAAGGGGGTAATATTATGTGGACATTTGTTATTTTAGCAACTATTATAGTCATAATAACCATTACAAAGGGAGTTTTAAGCCTTAATAGGGAAGTTTATAGCAAGGAGAAGATTAAAAGGGAGCTAAAGCTGAATATTTTTTCTATGGTGCCTGTTTTAACAGGGCTTATAATTACAATGATTCCACGTGTGGCATACGCTGCATCGAGCACTGACAGTGCAGCCGGGCTTGGCTTTATTGCAGCCGGCCTTAGCACCGGGCTTGCAGCAATCGGCGCAGGTTATGCAGTTGGTGCCGTTGGCTCGTCTGCACTTGGGGCAGTTTCGGAGGACCCTAAAATACTTGGAAAAACTCTCATATTTGTAGGTCTTGCTGAAGGGATTGCAATTTATGGTCTTATAATTTCTATTATGATTTTAGGAAGACTTTAGGATGTGATTTAATGAGAATATATCTTATTTCAGATAGTCATGATACATTTGTTGGAATGAGGCTCTCGGGAATCAAAGGAGTTCTTGTCAATAGTGCATCGGAGGCTGAGGAAGAAATAAATAGCATTTTAAGGGATAAGGAAGTGGGTATTATCGTTTTGACCGAGAGGTTGTCCAGTCAATTGAAAAATTTGGTGGATGATATCAAATTGAACAGGGACCTTCCGCTTATTGTTGAAATTCCTAACAGGCACGGAAGCATTAAGGATAAGGATTATATAACAGGGTATATTAAGGAATCCATTGGTATCAGGATTTGAGGTGGTTTTATGGTGACGATTGAAGAGAAGATAAAGCTGTTTACTGAACTTATATATCAAAAAATAGAGAAGGAAAATCAGGATGAAATATCAAAATTTAACGAGGAGTATTCTGATATTTTAAATCAAAAGAGGCAGGAGTTTGAAAAATATATTGATAATTTAAAGGAAGAAAGGATAAAAAGCATAAAGGAAGAGGTAGAAAAGGTTATTTCAAAGGCAAAGTATGAACAAAAGAGGATGATTCTTAAAAAGAAGCAGGAGATTTTTGAGTTGTTTTTTAGGGATTTAAAGGAAAGTATTTATAAATTCGTTGCGACTGAAGGGTATAGAAATTGGGTGCTTAAAAGTTTTGATGAAGCATCTTTAAAACTATTTGATGGAAAGTTTAAGATTACAACAAATCGAAATACCTATGATATTTTAAAAGGCAAACTTCAGCAAGGAAAGGTAGAGTTTGAATTAGATGAAAAAATGGCTGGTGGTTTTATTTTGGAAGACAGTAATAGGCTAAGAATAGACTGTTCGATAGAAAATATTTTAGAAGATAATAAAGAGAGATTGGGCTTGATTTTGTTCAAGTGGCTTTAGGTGGTGATTTGATGGAACACAAGGGTATTATAAACTACATCAACGGTCCTGTAATTAAAGCTTCCAATATGCAGGATTTTAGACTTAGGGAGATGGTGGCAGTAGGCGAAAAAAAGCTTATAGGTGAAGTAATATCAATAGATGGAGACGTTGGGACAGTTCAGGTTTATGAGGAAACTGCAGGGCTAAAGATAGGAGAATATATATATTCAACAGGTAAGCCTTTATCAGTAAAACTGGGACCGGGTATAATAGGCAATATATTTGATGGAATTGAAAGGCCTTTAAATTATATTTATAATTCAACAGGTAAATTTATCAGCGAAGGAATTGGACTTGTTTCAATAGATATGAATAAAAAATGGGACGTAAAGTTCATTGTAAAGGAAGGGGAATATTTAAGCTCTGGACAGCCCTTTGTCTATGTTGAAGAAACTCCACTTGTAAGGCACTATATTATGGTTCCACCAAAGATAAAGGGAAGGGTTATATATGCTGCAAAGGATGGTGAATATACCCTTGATGATGTTATATTGAAGCTTGAGGATGACAAAATACATGAGCTTAAACTGTATCAGGAGTGGCCTGTCAGGATTCCAAGGCCTGTTAAAGAGAGAAAACCAATTGAAAAGCCTCTTATTACAGGTCAGAGGGTAATCGATACTTTTTTTCCAATTGCCAAGGGTGGAACAAGTGCCATTCCAGGTGGATTTGGAACTGGAAAGACTATGACTCAGCATCAGCTTGCGAAATGGTCGGATGCTGATGTTATAGTTTATATAGGCTGCGGCGAAAGAGGCAATGAGATGACGGAGGTTTTAGAGGATTTTCCAAAACTTATAGACCCTAATTCAAAACTTCCTCTAATGAATAGAACAATACTCATTGCAAATACGTCAAACATGCCGGTTGCAGCAAGGGAGGCCTCTATTTATACAGGGATTACGATTGCGGAATATTTTAGAGATATGGGATACAATGTTGCTATTATGGCTGATTCAACTTCAAGGTGGGCGGAGGCTTTAAGGGAAATTTCAGGGCGTCTTGAGGAAATGCCTGCAGAAGAAGGATATCCAGCATATCTTGCATCAAGGCTTGCAGAGTTTTATGAAAGAGCAGGTTATGTTGAGACCTTGGGAGGAAAAGAAGCCTCAGTTACTATAATAGGCGCTGTATCTCCTGCGGGAGGGGATTTTTCTGAACCGGTAACACAAAATACCAAAAGGTTTGTAAGCGTATTTTTGAGCCTTGACAAAATGCTTGCCTATTCAAGACACTATCCTGCGATAAACTGGCTGTCAAGTTATAGCGGTTACCTTTCGATACTCGATGGCTGGTATAAAAGAAATGTTGCCGATGATTTTTTAACCTTAAGAGGGGAAATGCTAAAGATTTTACAGGAGGAGAACAAACTTCAGGAAATAGTAAAGCTTGTTGGAGAGGATGTTCTGCCGGACGAGCAGAGGCTTATTCTTGAGGTAGCAAGAATAATAAAAATTGGATTTTTGCAGCAAAATGCATATCATAAAGAGGATACTTACGTTCCCTTAAATAAACAGTATCAAATGCTAAGAATGATAAAACTATTTTATCAAAATGCAGCAAATGCAGTGAAAAAGGGAATTCCAATAGGCAAGATAAGACAAACTGAAGTATATAATGACCTTTTAAAGATGAAATATTCCATTCCTAATGATTACAAAGACCATTTTATAGATTTAGAAAATAAAATTTTATCTTCTTTCCAGCAAATATTAAATGCTTATGAAGGTGATTAAAATGCTAAAAGAGTATCTGCAAATAGATAAAATAGAAGGGCCATTGATTGTTCTTTCAGAGGTGGAGGATGCTTCATATGATGAAATAGTTCAAATTAGAACTAGCGAGGGGATAAAGCACGGAAAGGTGGTGCAGCTTCAAGACGATAAGGCCATTGTTCAGGTGTTTGAAACAACTTCAGGGCTTTCGGTTAAGGATGTTTCGGTTAAGTTTACCGGAAAACCTCTTGAAATATCGCTTTCGATGGATATATTAGGAAGGATTTTTAATGGATTTGGTCAGCCTATCGACGGAGGAGGACCGATTTTTAGCGGAACAAAGATGAATGTAAATGGAAGGCCAATAAATCCAGTAGCAAGAAGATACCCAAGAAACTATATTCAAACTGGCATTTCTGCCATAGATACTTTAACTACGCTAATAAGGGGGCAGAAACTCCCTATATTTTCAGGCAACGGTCTTCCGCATAATCAAATAGCCGCCCAGATTATAAATCAGGCAAAAATAGCTGATGGTGAAAATTTTGCTGTTGTTTTTGGGGCGATGGGAATTAAACATGACGATGCCCATTATTTTGCAAAAATTTTTGAGGAGTCGGGAGTTCTTGAGAGGGTTGTTATGTTTTTAAACCTTGCTGACGACCCGGTTGTTGAAAGAATTGTGACGCCAAGATGTGCCTTAACTGCTGCAGAATATCTGGCTTTTAATGAAAATATGCATGTTTTGGTTGTTTTGAGCGATATGACAAGCTACTGCGAAGCCCTAAGAGAAATATCGTCTGCAAGAGAAGAGGTGCCGGGCAGAAAGGGGTATCCGGGATACCTTTATTCGGACCTTGCGTCGATTTATGAAAGGGCTGGAATAGTTGAAGGAGCAAGTGGCTCGATAACTCAAATTCCAATTCTTACGATGCCGAACGATGATATAACTCACCCGGTTCCAGACCTTACGGGATATATCACTGAAGGGCAGATTGTTCTTAGCAGGGAGATTTTCCAAAGGAATATTTACCCTCCGATAAATATACTGCCGTCCCTTTCAAGACTTATGAAGGATGGTATAGGTGAAGGATATACAAGGGAGGATCACCCTTCTGTTGCAAATCAGATTTTTTCTTCCTATACTAAATATCAAGAGATTTTGGCTCTTGCACAGGTTATAGGAGAAGATGAGCTGTCTAATCTTGATAAAAAATATATTGATTTTGGAAGGGCCTTTGAGGAAAGGTTTTTAAGGCAGTATTTTTATGAGGATAGGAGCATCATAAATTCGCTTGATATCGCATGGGATATTTTATCCATCCTTCCTAGAAATGAGCTTGATAGAATTGAGCCTGATTTAATCGACAAATATTACAAGGGGTGATTAGATGGAAAACAACATTGCCCCAACTAAATCAAATCTTATGAATGCAAAATCTATTTTAGATTTCTCTAAAAAGGGATTTGAACTTCTTGACCAGAAAAGAAATGTTTTGATTAGGGAGATTATGAGCCTTGTAGACAGGGCAAACGAGATACAGTCTAAAATAAACACTACTTTTTCCGAGGCATATGAGGCACTGCAGATGGCGAATATTACAATGGGTATTCAGGCTGTTGAGGATATAGCGTCTACAGTTCCAGAGGTAGAGGAGTTTGAGATTCTTTTTAAGAGCGTTATGGGAGTAGAGGTGCCGATTGTTAGGTTCAAGGGTGAGGACGAAAAGCCAAGCTATAGTTTATACCAGACCAATTCATCTATGGATGTTGCTTTTTCCAAATTTCAAGAGGTAAAAAGGCTTATTTTTGAACTTGCCGAACTAGAAAATTCAGTTTATAGGCTTGCTAATGAAATTAAAAAGACGCAAAGAAGGGCTAATGCTCTTGAGAATATTCAAATTCCCAAGTATGAGTCTATTGTAAAATTCATCCAGGAGGCTCTTGAGGAAAAGGACAGGGAGGATTTTTTCAGGTTAAAGGTGGTTAAAAAGAAAAGGGTAAAGAAGAAAAATATAAAAAGTCAGCAACCGCGTTGATTGCTGACTTGATTTTCTTTGAAAAATAATAAAATTGGTCTGGGTGACTGGACTTGAACCAGCGACCTCCAGAACCCCATTCTGGCGCGCTACCATCTGCGCCACACCCAGACGACTATTTATATTATACACCAAAATAATTTTTTTTCAACAGATTTCTGGGAACCAAATCTTTATTTCTCTTTCTGCTGATTCAGTTGAATCAGAAGCATGAACTATATTCTCGGTTTCGTCAAATGCGTAATCGCCTCTGATACTTCCTGGCAATGCATCTTGATATTTTGTTGAACCATTTATAATCCTTGCGCATTTTACAGCGTTTTGACCTTCTAATATAATAGCTATAACCATTCCAGAGGTTAAAAATCTAATCAATTTTTCAAAAAAATCCTTTCCTATATGTTCTTTGTAATGTTCCTTAGCCATTTCAGCAGTAGGATAAACTGACTTGATTGATGCAACCCTTAACCCCTTCATTTCATATCTTTTAATGATGTCGCCTATTAAATTTCGTCTTACCCCGTCAGGCTTTATTAGGACTAAAGTTCTTTCCATGTTTATCCCTCCATTATAATATTATGTGTTTTAAATCCCAAAAATTATGTATAATATATCATGAGGTGATTTGAATGCAGATAAGTGTTAATCAAAAATTTGAAAATGTTGCAGTAGTGGTTAGAGCAATTTCTAAAAAGGTTGACCAAAACAATAAAGGTTATTATCATCTTCAGGTTGGTATTGGTTTGAAAAGCTACGATGCAAAAATTTGGAGCGACGATGAGAAAATCAACAACGAAATTATTCCCGGTTGTATTGCATATATAAGCGGAATTGCAAGGGATTTTAAGGGAACAACCCAGCTTCATATAAATACTATAGAGAGAATATTCAATCCTTCTCAGGATTTGATAAATTCCATTCTTCCCACAGGTTTTGCAAATGAAAATGATATGGTAAACGAGATAAATAGGTTAATTGATACAATACAAAACCCCTATATTAAAAGTTTACTCCAGAACATATTCGAACATCAAGAAGTAAAAAAACATTTTTACAAAAAAGCTGCAGGTGCTGAAATACACCATGCCTATATAGGCGGGCTTGCACAGCATACGATTGAGGTTGCAAAAATTGTAAAGGGCTACTGTGAAATATTTAGTTATATTAAATATGACGTTGCTATGGCTTCAGCCCTATTGCACGATATTGGTAAAATATTTGAGCTTTCAAGTTTCCCAGAGAACAAATATACCACAAGAGGTAGAATGCTTGGACACATAACTTTAGGTTACGAATTCGTTAGCAAGTTAATATCAGAGATAAAGGATTTCCCAACTGATATCAAGCTTGATATACAACACTGCATTTTATCTCATCACGGTATGCTCGAAATGGCATCGCCTGTTGTTCCGATGACTATAGAGGCGATTGCGGTTCATAATGCTGATAAGGCAAGTTCGGAGATAAATGGATTTAACCTCGCTATTCAGAGGGATACTGGAACAGACTTATGGACAGAATACAGCCCGGCATATAAACGATATATAAAAAAATAATACTGCCAAGTGGCAGTATTTTTTGTATTCACATAAACACTTTTAATAAATAAAGTTATAAGCCTATCGATATATGAATTCAATGGGAAAATATAACAATAAATATAAGGGGATTTAGAGCAGTTAGAGGGGGAGGTAAAAAATTAATAATTGGATGTTAACAAATTTTAAAATTTTAGCAGGAATTTGGAAAAAAATATAGAATTATTTAATAAATGTATTGGAGGTGAGAGTTTGAGATTAAAGTGTATTTTTAACGCTGACAGGATACCCGTTGCTTATAATATGATGTTTGTTAGCTTAATTAAAGAATGTTTGAAAATAGTTGATGAAAAATATTTCAATGAAATTTTTTTGTTTGAGAACAGGGCAAATAAAATGAGCAAACCTTTTGCATTTTCAGTAGGAATAAAAGGATTTGAACTACAGGGTGATGAATTCATAATTAGTGGAGATGTTGAGTTAATTATCACTTCTCCAGATACGAGATTTTTTATTAATCTTTACAATGGACTGCTTAGAATTCATGATTTTAGATATAAAAATTATTTGATTAAAAAGAAGAAAATAATTCTTCTACGAGAAAAGCAGATTACACAAGATGAGGTTGTATTTAAAACATTATCACCTGTTTGTTTTAAAAACAAAAGCGGAAGATTTTTAGACATTGAGGATAATGAATTCACTGAAGAATTAAATTATTTAGCAGATTTGGTTATTAAAAATTTTAGAGGTTATGGCTTGAAAAGAAAACTGTCGTTTAAGAATGTCAGCCTTAGAAAAAGAGTAGTAAAAATTGATAGAAATTATTGTGCCGAAAAAGAAGAAGATAAATATAAAGTTAATGCATATTTTGGCGAATTCAAATTATCAGGTGATGCAGAGGATTTGAATTTATTGTATCAACTTGGACTGTCTTTCAGAAGAAACCAGGGATTTGGCGTGTTAGAGGTGATGTAGGTGCAAGTAAGATTATATATGAACGATTGGTTTTATAACATGGGGCTTGTCGGGATGATCAGAATATTTAAACATACAGAGAGTAAAGGAATAAGTATTGACTATAAATTAAAGGATAACTATTTGGAATTTGAAAGTGATGTTTTATCTAATTTTCATGAATACTATTTCGACTACTATATTGATGAATATGATAAGGATTATAAAAGGTTTTTAAATGACGTTTACAATTTGTCGAATACAATTAATAAAGAAGAAAATAAAAAAGTTATTGAAAAATTAGAAGAGTTTTGGAATAATTCTAAACTTGAGAAAAAAGCAGCAGCTAAGGGATTCGAAGAAATTACAAAAAATATAAAGGACGATATAAAAAAGTTAAAAAAGAACTTAGATATTAATCTATATAATAATGTTTTAAAAGAGATTTGTAATTTGCTCAATAAACAAGCAGTGAAGGAAAAATATGCGCTTGATAGCATAAGAAGTATAATGTATGACAATTTTTTTGGACAAGTAAGCTTTTTACAAAAGAGTTTAGCCAATAAAAGCGTTGAAGAACATAAAGCCATTATGTTTAAAGATTACATTAATCCAATCATAATTGAAAACAAAGTTGAAGTTGCAAGGGGAAAGGGAGATTATTCTAAAATTGTTGAAACTATTGAATCAGAAAATGATTATAAGAAGATTAAATTATATAAAAAGTTTTTGAAAAATAGTAAAAAGGATATAAACCAATTTAATTTACAAATTGATGAATTAAATAAATGTTCTATTTGCCATGAAGGAATATCATTCGAAGAAGATTTTAACGAAGGAAAATTTTTGCCGCTTGGCGTTAGCAATGATTATTCTGCAAATTTCTTTTGGAGATTAGAAAACAAATATCCTATATGTGATATTTGCAAATTAGTTCTATTGTGTGCACCTGCAGGAATTACAAGAATAAACAAAAACTATATTGAGATTAATAAAACAGATGACCTTTGGAAAAAGTTTTACTATGTTTTTGTTAACTTAGATACGGATATTGAAGACTTGTATAAAAAGAACGAATCTTTTAAAAATAGAAGCAGTGATAGAATTCCATACGATGAATTTGTTTTAAATATAGTAGAACAGGAAAGGGAAAAATCGATTTGGACACTGCAGAATATACTGTTTGTTGAATTTAACGCTAAATATGAAAGTAAGAAGGCTAATTTAAAATATTTTCATATGAACAAATATGTTGCGTTATTTTTTAAGGATTATGCGGATAAAACTATTAGGAACATTAAAGATTATAAATTTAAAATGGAATTTATTGATAACATTTTTAGCAATGGAAATTTAGATAAAGTAATTTTTAATAAATTAAATGAAAAAATTAAGCAAAATTTTGGTATGGATATTTATTTTGCTTCAAAGGCAAATGCTATTTTAAACTGTTTAAAAATGAAGGGAGATGTAGATAAAGTGAAGAAGAAAGTATATTCAGCTTTTCTTAGTGGCCAATCCATGAGAGAACATCTTAAAAAACATGGCTCAGAGAATAAAATAAGTTCAGTTGCATACAGACTTTTAAACACTGCAAAAGTTGGAAATAAAAAGGAGTTTATGGACACTGTTTTAAGATTATATATAAATTCTGAAATTGAAATGCCAAGAATTTTTCTTGAGGGTTTTTATGAAGAAGATGTGGATTTTGAGACAATAGCCCAAAGCTATATATCCGGTTTGATAACTGATAAGAATAATTCACATGGGGAGGTTGTTGAAAATGAGTAAAACTGTTTCAATGAGCGTTATTTTTCAAGCACAAAGCCTAAATTATGGTGAAGGAACTGGAAATATTTCAGAACTTAAAAAATTGACAAGAGGCAATGGAAGTCAGCAAACAGTTGCTTCTAGACAATGCTTAAGATATGACATTGTTAGGCTTGGTAGCAGTATATTCAATTGGAATTTACAAGTCGTTGATAAGAGCAAAGGAACTGTTCAATTTAAGGATGATTTAACAATAAAGGAATCTGAAGAGATGGATTTATTTGGATATATGAAAACTAAAGAAGGTGAAGGTGGAACAACAAGACCAGCAGTTGTAAGGTTGAGCTTTGCAACTTCGTTAGAACCTTATAGAAATGATGTTGAATTTTTGAGCAATAAGGGACTTGCAGATAGAATTAATGAAGATGCAAATATTGCAAATATTGAACAGCACTTGAGCTTTTATACATACACTATAAATATTGATTTGGATAAGGTAGGAAAAGATAATAGCATTTCATTAGATAATGGAAAAAGGTATGAGAGAATAGAACAATTACTCGAAATAATTAAGATTTTAAATAGAAATATTAGAGGCAGACAAGAAAATTTATCTCCATTATTTATAATAGGCGGAGTTTATGATTTTCCTAATCCCTTCTTCCAAGGAAGAATCAAGTTGATTAATGTTAAAGAATCGTTTGGAATAGACCTTGAACCAATTAAATCTACAATGGATATTTCGGTATTGAACAAGAAAGTAAAGGATACTACCTATGCAGGATTAGTAAATGGAGTCTTTGCTAATGAAAGCGACTTGAAATCTGAATTTAAAGAAAAACTTTTGACAGTTAATGAGTTTTTTGAAAATATTAAGCGAGAAGTTAGAGCTTACTATGGGGTGTGATTTGATGATGAAGGCTTTAAAGTTGAAAATATATCAGGAGATGGCTTGTTATAAGAAACCGTTTGCTTTGAAGGTGGCAGAGACATATCCTCTGCCTCCTTATTCTACAATAAAGGGTTTTTTACATTATATACTCAAAGCACAAAATTATATAGATATGGCTATATCTGTTCAAGGAGATTATGAAGATAAATTCGTAAATCTTCAAACCTACTATTTTTTTAAGGGAAAAGAAGTCACTAAAGCTCCTTTAAATGTGCACTATCTTCATAATGTTAATTTAATAATTCACATATATGCAAATGAAAATATTTTAAACAATATATATGAAAACGTATACAGTTCAAAAGAGTTTTTTTCGATTGGAAGAAGAGAAGATATCGCAAGAATAGATGAGATTAAATTAGTTGAATTTAAACAATTAGACTTATTTGAAGAAATGAGTAGTTTTGATTTGAATTACTCAGCATATATTCCAAAATTTTATGGTTATGAAGGAATTACTGGAATAAATTATAGTTTGAACTATAAGTATGAAATTAAAAATAACTTGCGGGAATGGGAAAAAATTAATGTTATTTATGCTGAAAAGGAATCAAATTCAATTACAAACGGGAAGGTTTATGTAGATGAAGAAGAAGACATTATATTTTTTAATAAAGAGATTGAGGGATTATCATGATATATGCAAAATCAAATCCTGTGGAATCTTTAAAGTCTCATACTGATTATTTACTTAAAAATCTTACAATATTTAAAAATTTATATGGAGAAGAAGTTATTAGAGCTTCTGATTTTAATGATATTTGGGAATTATTGAGTTTGTCTTGCTTTTATCATGACTTAGGAAAGCTATTTACTCCATTTCAGAATGAAATAAGAAAAAAGATTGGTGAACCGCTATTGCAAACCCAGTTTAAAAATGAAGTTCCACATAATTTTTTATCACCTTCATTTATTGATATAAAGGCATTGAGGCAGAAATATGGAGAAAATATATACAAATCATTAGCACAAGCAATCATTTATCATCACGAGAAGGATAAAGATGTAGACTTTAAGTTAATTAAAAATATAGTTGAAAATGATTTAAAGAAAAATATCGAGAATTTGGAGAGTGAATTTAATAATAAATTTATAAATATAAACACATTATATGTAAATGAACTAAAAATAGAAAACAGAATAAGAGAAAGCTCTAATGACTACAGAATATATGTTATTCTTAAAGGTCTCTTGAATAGATTAGACCATAGTGCTTCTGCACATGTTGATGTTGAGATACAACCATCAGATAGTATTTCTAATATTACAAAAAAATACATACAAGATAAACTTAAAGGGAATCTAAGAGAACCTCAACAGTTTTGTTTAGAAAACAGGGAAAACAATATCATTATGATAGCTTCAACAGGAATTGGGAAAACAGAATCAGCATTATTGTGGATAGATAATAGCAAATCATTTTTCACATTACCAATTAGAGTTTCAATCAATGCAATATATAGAAGGGTATTTGAAGATATGCAGTTTAAAGAAGCAGGGCTGCTGCATTCATCGAGTTTTGAATTTATGAAGACGCAGGGATATGAAGATTCCTTTGAAAAATATGAAATATCAAGACAACTTTCGTATCCCCTTAATTTTTCAACAATAGACCAGCTTTTTACTTTTCCATTTAAATATAGAGGCTATGAAAAGATATTAGCAACATTAGCATATTCTAAAGTTGTAATTGATGAAATACAAGCTTATTCCCCTAAAATAGTTGCAGCTATTTTAAAAGGAATAGAAATGATAAATAAGTTTAATGGTAAATTTATGATTATGACTGCCACACTGCCGAACATTTTTGTTGAGTTTTTGAAAAAAAGAAATATAGAATTCGAATTTACAAAATTTCCATTAGATATTACAAGGCATAGGATGAGATTGTGCGAAAAATCAATAGATGAAGATATAGATATCATAATTGAAAAGGCAAGGGATAAGAAGGTTTTAATTATTGTTAACACTGTAAAAAGAGCAGTAGAAATTTTTGAAAAGGTAAGAATTAAGTTT
The DNA here is from genome assembly GCF_001440545.1 of Caloramator mitchellensis. Classification (NCBI taxonomy): domain Bacteria; kingdom Bacillati; phylum Bacillota; class Clostridia; order Eubacteriales; family Clostridiaceae; genus Caloramator; species Caloramator mitchellensis. The sequence continues at coordinate 4,302 of NZ_LKHP01000021.1, read as the reverse complement.
TCTGAAACAAATCTATTGCACTCATTATTTATTCAAGAAGATAGATTGAAAAAGGAAGATAACATAAAAAACTATAATAAACCTGGCATTTGGATTTCTACTCAACTTGTTGAAGCATCATTAGATATAGATTTTGATTTTCTATTTACAGAATTATCAACATTGGATAGTTTGTTTCAAAGGATGGGCAGGTGCTATAGAAAAAGGGAATATGATTTGGGTGATGAACCTAATATTTTTGTCTATCCAAAGGATGCAAGCGGCATAGGAACGGTATACGATAAAGATATTTTTATTAAAGGAATAGAGATACTAAAAAATTATGATTTGAAATTGTTAAAGGAAGAAGAAAAAATGCAAATGGTCGATGAACTTTATTCAAGAAAGAATCTTGAAGGTTCAGATTATTTGAAGGAATTTGATAATGCAATAAATTTTCTTGATGCTGTATTTGATTATGACTTAGAACAAAAAGATGCTCATAAACAGCTTAGAGAAATGGCAAATGTTAAGGTAATTCCTATAGAAGTTTATGAGAAAAATATTTTGGTATTTGAAAATTACAAAAAAGAGAGGGATTTTAATAGAAAAATTGAGCTGTTTTTGAAAATTAAGCAACTTACATTAGATGTCCCATATTATAAAGTTAAAAACGCTCTAATGGAAGTAAAATATGTAAGAGATATTTTTTTGGTTAAGTTCAAATACGATAATATTATTGGACTGCATGTAGGAGAAGAAATTTCCAATTTCATATAAAAGGTGGTTTTATGGAATTTGATATTGATGAATTTAAGGTTCAAGGTATAAAAGTAAATTATTACTACATATGCAAAAGGAAGCTATGGTTTTTCTCTAAAGGAATAACTATGGAGGATAAAAACGATAGAGTATTGCAGGGAAAACTTATTCATGAAAATTCATACCAGAGAAGTCCGGCAAAGGAAGTAATGATTGATGATTTGTTAAAGGTTGACATTATTGAAGATGAATATGTCCGGGAAGTTAAAATTTCTAGTAAGATGCCATTAGCTGATAAGATGCAACTTATTTATTATTTATTTTACTTGAAACAGATTGGGGTAGTAAAAAGAGGAGTAATAAATTATGTTAAAGAAAAAAGAAGAGAAATTATAGAATTAAATAAGGAATTTGAAGAAGAAATTGTAAAAGCCCTAAAGGAAATTAAAAATATTAATTTAAGGGAGACCCCTCCTAAGCTTGAAAAGCTGCCATATTGTAAGAAATGTTCTTATTTTGAATTATGCTATGCTGGTGAAGGTGATTTTAATGAATAAAGATTATTATATTTTTTCGAATGGTAGATTGAAAAGGAAAGAAAATACTGTTTATTTTGAGGATACAGAAGGTAATCTAAAACTTCTACCAGTTGAAACTGTTGAAAAAATACACATATTTGGGGAAGTAGATTTAAACAATAAATTCCTTTCATTTATTTCTTCATATGGAACAATTATAAATTTCTATAATTATTATGGATTTTATATGGGGAGTTTTTATCCAAGAAAAAAGAATGTTTCAGGATTTTTACTTGTTAAACAGGCAGAATATTATTCAAAGGATGAAAAAAGACTGTATTTAGCAAAATGTTTTGTCGAGAGTGCTTCGTTTCACATTTTGAGGAATTTGAGAGAATATAAAAACACTGAGGGTGAGATTGAAAGAATAAACAAAGAAAAAGAAAATATTTATAAAGCTCAGGGAATAGATGAATTGATGGGAACTGAAGGTAGAATAAGAAAAATTTATTATGAAGCATTTAATAAAATGTTGAAGAATGGATTCGAGCTTTCCTCAAGAGAAAAAAGACCACCTAAAGATCCCGTAAATGCTATGATTTCATTTGGAAACATGCAAATGTATACAACTGTATTAGGTGAAATTTATAAAACTCAACTTGACCCAACAATAAGTTATCTTCATGAACCCTCCACAAAAAGATTTTCTTTAAGCCTTGATTTGGCTGAGATATTTAAACCACTAATAGTAGATCCGGTAATTTTTAAGCTGATTAATAATAGAGTTATAACAAAAGAAGATTTCGACTATGAAGAAGAGTTTTGTTTTTTGAATGACAATGGCAAGAAGAAATTCATCAAGGAATTTGAAGAAAAACTGCATACAACAATAAAACATAGGAAGCTTAACAGAAGTGTATCCTACAAAGGTTTTATAATTTTAGAGTGCTATAAATTAATCAAGCACCTTCTAGGTGATGAAATTTATAAACCGTTAAAGGCATGGTGGTAACATGTTTGTTATAATAACTTACGATGTCGGTGAGAAAAGGGTTAATAAAGTGAGAAAGAAGCTCAAACAATATTTAATGTGGACGCAAAATTCCGTTTTTGAAGGCGATATTACAGAAGGGAAACTTCAAAAGTGTATGGCTGAGGTAAATAAAATAATTAAGAAGGAAGAGGATTCAGTTTATATTTATAGAATATACTTTCCAGCACAGATACAAAAGGATATAATGGGTGTTGTAAAAAGTTATGAAGATATTTTTATATAGTTGCAGCGAAGCGTATAAGTTTTTTGAATGCAATTTTGCTTTGGAAAATATGATTTTATAGCCCTTATTGCCTTGTTGTAGTTTAACATTACTATACCTTTGCTGCAAAATTGATTAAAATACAACGATTGCGATGCCTAATAAAGCTAGAATTTTTCTAGGTTATTTTAATTTGGATTTTTGGGGGTTTTATATGGACAATGTGGGATGTAAATAATTTCTAACGAAATTATGGGGCTAAGGAGGTGAAAAAAGTTTTATATGGACAATGTGGGATGTAAATTCGGACTCTATGAGTTTTTTATTTCATCCTCATCAGTTTTATATGGACAATGTGGGATGTAAATTTGAATGACAACAATATTGAAAAAGTTAATATTCAGTTTTATATGGACAATGTGGGATGTAAATATATTTGATATTATCTACTGAAATGATATTATATAGCTTGTTTTATATGGACAATGTGGGATGTAAATTAAATTAAAAGAAAACGTTTTCTTGACATTAGATTAAGTTTTATATGGACAATGTGGGATGTAAATTTCATATGTGCAAGACATTTATAATTGCTATTAACTGTTTTATATGGACAATGTGGGATGTAAATAGTGCTGAAATATCTCCACTTCTTTCTATGCCTTTTAAGTTTTATATGGACAATGTGGGATGTAAATTTGCATTTTTAATTGCATGTCCTCTCTCGATTAAATGGTTTTATATGGACAATGTGGGATGTAAATTTGCAATTGCTACAATTGCTAAAAATACCATATTAGGTTTTATATGGACAATGTGGGATGTAAATTTATGTCATAAGTTTCTACATCTTTTATAGCTTCATGTTTTATATGGACAATGTGGGATGTAAATTATCATAAGCTAACTTAGTCATACTTTCAGACATATTGTTTTATATGGACAATGTGGGATGTAAATTCGCATAAGTCCAAGGGTTGTGTATCATCATCATTGCGTTTTATATGGACAATGTGGGATGTAAATATCATCTTCTATAACTCCGTTATAAACCTTCTTAATGTTTTATATGGACAATGTGGGATGTAAATTAGCTCGTGCTTCATTTGGTGTAATAAATCCACTTTGTTTTATATGGACAATGTGGGATGTAAATTTGCAATTACTGACGCTATACTTGCAGCTAATCCATGTTTTATATGGACAATGTGGGATGTAAATAAGTTCTTAAACAGCAAACAAAAGAAAATATTTAAGAGTTTTATATGGACAATGTGGGATGTAAATTCTATCTATATTATTCCAGTTAAAAATAATTTTATTCGTTTTATATGGACAATGTGGGATGTAAATATTTATGAATTTTATACAAGAAATAAGAATGTTTTAAGTTTTATATGGACAATGTGGGATGTAAATAGAAAAAATGCTAAAACATTCATCTGTGCATTAATCGTTTTATATGGACAATGTGGGATGTAAATAGCCCAGCATTAATAGTTTATCCAACATTGGAATTAGGTTTTATATGGACAATGTGGGATGTAAATGCTTATATTGTGATAATGGCAGCCCAACAACGATTTGTTTTATATGGACAATGTGGGATGGTAAGCGTCAAAACGCGACCACCTTTACAAAAAAAAGCCGCATTTTGATGCAACCTTTTACTTCAGTTTGGAAAAGTTTGGCATAGTTTCAAATAAATATTTCGAGACTGTAAAAATTTTTGTGTAAAGTGATTAAAAACCTCTTTCTTGGTAAGAATCAAAATATAAATCAAGAAA